>ONPC01000092.1 GCA_900319565.1 uncultured Eubacteriales bacterium
CTAATTAATCCCGGAAATTCACTCCTGTAGTTAGCTTTCTCTTAGTTTCTGCCGCGGTTTCCCGGTCCTTCCGGCTAACTAAACCCGGAAATTCACCCCTATAGTTAGCTTTCTCTTAGTTTCTGCCACTTCCTCCCATGCCTTCCGGCTAATTAAACCCGGAAATTCACCCCTGTAGTTAGCTTTCTCTTAGTTTCTGCCGCGGTTTTCCGGTCCTTCCGGCTAATTAATCCCGGAAATTCACTCCTGTAGTTAGCTTTCTCTTAGTTTCTGCCGCGGTTTCCCGGTCCTTCCGGCTAACTAAAGCCGGAAATTCACCTCTTTAATTAGCTTTCCCTTTATTTCTATCACTTCCCACCAATAAAAAATCAGATGCAGGACTTTACAAAGCCGCAGATCGGTGCTACAATAAAACCGAACATACGTTCGGTTTTATTGTAGCACTCTGCTTTTTCATGCTACATACATCTCCAACGCGTCCATCGATGTGCCGGCCCATCCTTCTCTGCCACCGGAACGGACCGGAAACACACATCCATTCTAAATTCAGATCAAGTTTTCACAGAAAGGAGGTGATCCTGTGTACTATTTTATTTGCCGTCCGACGGTCGTCGGTATCCTGACCGGTATCTATGACGCCTGGGATTTCGCCCTGCGGATTCGCTGTCCGGAGGGCTCGAAGGCTGTGGGGATCGGCCAAATCACTTCGGAACAAAATTCTGCAATTCTTCTGCAAAACCAGAATTCTAAAGCCGGCGCTGTCCCACACCATAGACCGACCCCCACAGTTTCTACAAGGCAGCAGGAACCTGCTCCGGCAGTTTCTTCCCCCCGGCAGGATCCGTCTTTCGTGGTCTCTGCGCCGCAGCACAGTTCCGCTCCTGCCCCTTCCCGGCCGCAGCCCGGGCACGACCTGCTGCGACTGGTCGTCGACGGCGGGTTCCGCTTCTGTGACTACTCCAAATTTATCGATGTGCTTCCGAATGAAGCGAAGGCCGAGGCCGTGTCAAACGGGATGGCCCAAAAACTGGGAGATGAATTGCATGATCTGTGTCTGACGGCTATGCTGAGTGAAGCGAAAGACCGGGCGGACACCCTGTACCGCTTTCTGCTCTATGCTTTCGGCGTGGGAGCCTGCGCCATCGACCATATCGAACGGCCAGAAGTCCTGCGAATACGCTCTTATTATCAAAGCGTGCAGCGCGAGGGCTCGCTTCTCTTCGGCTTTCCGGGCTTCGTTCGGTTTCCGGGACCGCTTACCGATATCCATGTAGCGCGCATCCAACCGAAAAACGATGTCCTGGATCTCATTGCCCGTCATTTTGTAAACCAGCGTCCACAGGATATCTTCCTGATCTGTGACGAAACGCACTGCACTTATGTGCTCCACATTCCCGGGCTTCCGCTGCGCCGTGGGCACAAAAAAATCTTCCCTAAAACCCCCACCGAACGTCTGCACATGGCCGATCCGGCGGAAACGATCGCAGAACTTGTGACGTGTGCATTCGATACCCCAGCCGGCACGTCGGCAAATATTGCTCTCCATTTATTGCGTGGAGCTTAGCATTTTCTGCCGGGATGATCATTTTAGGCTTCCGAAACTTTTTTCGTTAAAACCCCCGTGTTTTCAAGTGGAAAATGCAAGAAACGAACGAGAAACCGATCATTTTTTACACTTTTTTAATAGTCTGACTTATTGATTCACGTGGAATAAAATGCTATACTCTATCTATGAGTGCGCGATGGTCACGGGAAGTTATTGTGCTACACTCGAAAATCGACCTTCGCATCAATAAGGAGGATGAATATGACGCCTGAAATGATCCGTAAGTGTGCAAAACCGGATAAATTCACCAACTCTTTGCGTTATATCGCCACCCCCAGCAGCAACGCCAGAGAGACTTTTCTCTATGCGCAGGAGGTTGGCTATCTGCAAAGTCTGAAAGCGCATCGATCCAGCCGCAAAGGCCTGGATTCCTATCTCTTTGTGTATGTTTGGAGCGGCTCCGGAAGCCTGATGGTCGACGACGCGGTCTACACCCTGAACGAGGGCGACTGTGCATTGATCGACTGCAACTCCGCCTACTACCACGAGAGCAATGAATTCACCCCATGGGAACTTCTGTGGGTACATTTTAACGGAAAAAACGCCAAAGCGTACTATGAATCGATCAAAGAAAGCGAGTCTCTGATCCTGTCACCGGAAGACCCGGAACGCTTCCGTGACATCCTTTTGGACCTGATCTATCTTCAGGGCGAGAAGCCTCCGTGCTACGAGGCTCACACTTCCCTGAAGCTGACCCAGCTGCTGACGTTTATGCTGGACGAAAAGCCCGACGTGAACCTTCTGCAGGCAGAAGGTGACGAGGAAGTCATGAGCGTAAAGCTGCGTGACATCCGCAGATATCTGGATGAGCATTACCGCGAGCAGATCTCGCTCGAAATGCTTTCCAAACTCTATGGTGTCAGCAAGTTTTATCTGTGCCGTGAATTCAAGGATCGCTTTACCTACAGCATCCTGAACTACATCACGACCATGCGTCTCAACTATGCGAAGGAATTGCTTCGCTTCACCAGTCATTCCATTCAGGAGATCGCTACCCTGTGTGGTATCATGGACGCCAACTATTTTAACAAAGTATTTAAAAAGACCGAAGGCATCACCCCGACCGACTACCGGATCGAGTGGATCGAAAGCACCAAATCCACCGATGTACTGCGTCGTACCGGCGGGCATAAACAGGTTCGGACTGCATAGATCGGCATGCCGCGAAACGGCGGCAGCGTATCGGAACGGCCAGGCAGAAGCCACGGGCGTAACATACAGTGAGCAGCAGCTCGACGGATCCAAGCGTTCCCGACGAGCTGCTGTTTTTTACATTTAACTTTGATACTATTAGGAGCGAAAATGAAAACAAATACAACACCGGACTTGCGTGAACATACCCTGCTCTATCGCAAGCCTGCAACGAATTTTAATGAAGCCCTCCCTTTAGGTCAGGGCCACCTGGGGGCCATGTTCTACGGTGATTCGGTCCGTGAACGCATTCATATCAACGAAGACTCCGTCTGGTCCGGCGGACCGCGCGACCGCAATAACCCTTCCGCAAAAGAGATGTTGCCGAAGTTGCGCGCCCTTTTGATGGAGGAAAACATACCCGAAGCCGAGCGTCTGGTGTTTGACAGCATGGCCGGCATTCCGGAAGGCTGCCGCCACTACATGCCCGTGGGCGATCTTCGTATCGCCTTAAGCAGCTCTGCCGAAGTTAACGCTCCATCCGAGGGATCGGACGACGAATACCTGTATCGCTTCCTGGATCTGCAGCATGCAGTCGGAGCCTTTTCCTACCGAAGAAACGGCATTGTATTTACGCAGACCCTCTTCTGCTCCGCGCCGGCCGATGCTTTAGTCGTGCGTTGTGAAGCAAAGCAGGGCGCTCCGGTCAGCGGCGAGATCTGCATGGAGGACGGCGACCGTCGGGACTATATCGACGAAAACCGGCCATATGTTTCGCCCGATGCATCCGGCGCGGACATTCCTAAGGAAGCAACGATCCGTTATACGGGCGGCAGCGGCGGTCCGGATGGAATATCGTTCTGCTGCATGGTCCGCGTCAAGGCTGACGGCGGCAACGTCCGCACGCTCGGAAACACGATCCGAGTGGAGGACGCCCGCGCATTTACCGTCGTTCTGACTGTAAAAACGAGCTATTACCACACAGGATCGCTTGAGAGCCTCTGTAACGAGGTTTTGACCCGCGCATGTAAAACAAACCATCAAGCACTGCTAAAGGCCCATACAGAGGATTTCAGCGCATTGTACGAACGTCTGAAGTTTTCCGCGAGCTCCGTGACCTCCATGGAAGCAGACCGAAACTGTATAAGCACGCCGGCATGCAACGCAGCCGATCCCGGTTTCAGAACTCCCTGCAACGGATCTCCCGTCCCCGCTTCGGGCGACGCCGCAGACATCGATAGTCTGCTTCTAGCACTCACGCCTACTGACCTTCGTCTGGAGCGTGCAAAAAGTGCCCCGGACTGTCTGGAGCAGGATCCGTCCCTTCCCGTCCTATACTTTAACTTCGGACGCTACCTCACCATCAGCGGCAGCCGTCCCGGCACCCAGCCCTTAAATCTGCAAGGCATCTGGTGTAAGGACTCCTGGCCCGCCTGGGGCAGCAAATATACCATCAACATCAATGCGCAGATGAACTACTGGCCCACGGAGATCGTGAACCTGCCCGAGTTCCATCTGCCGCTCATGGACCTGATCGAGCGCATTCGCGAGCGCGGCCGCAAGACTGCCTCGGAAATGTACGGATGCCGCGGTTTCTGCGCGCATCACAACACCGACCTCTGGGGCGACAGTGCTCCGCAGGACCACTGGATGCCCGCGACCGTCTGGCCTCTGGGCGCCGCCTGGCTGTGCCTGCACATCTACGAGCACTATGCATTTACCGGCGATAAAGCCTTTCTCCAGCAGTACTACGACACGCTGAAGGAAGCCGCGCTCTTCTTCGTTGACTATCTGTTTGAGGACACGCAGGGTCGTCTCGTGACCGGTCCCAGCGTCTCTCCGGAAAATACATACCGCACCGCATCAGGCACACAGGGCTGCCTGTGCATCGGCCCGTCCATGGACAGCCAGATCATTCTGAGTCTGTTCGAAGCCGTGGAGCAAGCCGCGCAGGCACTCGGCATCAACGACCCGGAGGATGCTAAGTTCCGCAAGCAGCTTAGCGAGATATCGGAGCGGATCCCCCGCCCGGCCATCGCGCCGGACGGCCGCATCCCGGAATGGGCGGATCCGACCTATCAGGAGACCGAGCCCGGCCACCGGCACATCTCCCACCTGTTCGCCCTGCACCCCGGCCATATGATCTCCGGCGATCCGGAGGATCCACTGACCGCGGCAGCCCAGAAGGTTCTGGATGTGCGCCTGCAAAACGGCGGCGGCCACACCGGCTGGAGCCGCGCCTGGATCATCAACTTCCAGGCCCGCCTGCGAAATGCACAGGCCGTCGAAGAGAACCTTCGTGCGCTACTCGGGCACTCGACGACACCGAACATGCTGGACTCCCACCCGCCGTTCCAGATCGACGGAAACTTCGGCGGCTGCGCCGGCATCGCGGAGTCTCTGATCCAGAGTCACTCCGGTTACATCCGCCTGCTCCCTGCCTGCATCCCTGCCTGGGACAGCGGCAGCGTTTCGGGGCTCAAGGCGCGCGGTGCTTTTGAAGTATCCTTCAGTTGGGAGCATCATGCCGTGACTTCGGTCTGCATAACCTCCCAAGCGGGCAATGTCTGCAACCTCGAGCTGTCCGTGCCTCACTCCGACATCACCGTCATAAGTAATGGCAAACCGGTCACATTTACGCGGCTCAGCCCGTCCCGCATCGCATTTGCCACCGAAACGGGAACTACATATACCATTCAAATATGACCAAACACGCCCCTTCAGCAATAAGCCGAAGGGGCGTGTTAATCGAATTCAATTTTTTATATACGCGGATGGATCGGCCAGAACTGCCTTAATAAACTCCATCGGAAACGTATCCTCCGAAAATACGACATATACACCATCTAAATCATATGTGTATGTTTTCTCGGTGATATCCTGTAGAACTTTCCTGCTGAGGGAGATCATTTCACTGTTATAGTTCATCACGATCTCGCTAAGGGTTATTCTTGTGTATAAATTCGGATCCTCTCTGTACCGGTCCATGATCAAATAAAGCAGTTCCGGGTTATCCTTCGTCATTTCTCGAACCGAATCCAGTTCTGACATTTGTGCCGGAATCGTTCTAATACTTGATATCGGATCCGACAAGGAATCATATGCTTCGACCCACTCCGAAAAAACCTGATCATACTGCTCTTTCAAATCATCGCCTATATCGGAAACGAAACTCTGCAACTCGCGGATCTCATTTTCACTAAAGCTGCTATCCAGAATATGAGTTTTGCTGTTCTGATTCGATGAAGCAGTAGTCAGTATATTCTCTTTATTTGTCGCCACGATATCTGCCGTCGTTTCACCAATTGCATGATCTGCGCATCCGTAAAACACGAAAAGCAGAGCTAATGCCGGCAAACAGGTACAACGATCAATGATTTTCTTCATTCTCACTCTCTCCGCTGTCCCCGGATGCATCCACCGCATACGCTCCGACATCGAGTGCATCGTCCAGGGCATCCTCGATATTCTTTTCATCCGGGATCATGTCGACCAGCCCGGCGGAAGTATACTCCGAGGTTTTCGTCGGCATATGCTTCTTCTTAAGGCGTCGGGATGCCCAGTTGGTAACGATATGATATACCACCGCGAACATCGGGACACCGAACAGAAGGCCCAGGAAGCCGAAGATCTTGCCGAAGAAGATGATGGAGAACAGGACCCAGAAGCCATTCAGGCCGGTGCTGTTTCCGATGATCTTCGGACTGATGATATTGCCCTCGACCTGCTGGAGGATCAGGATCATGATGGTGAACTTCAGCGCTGCCATCGGATCTACCAGCAGGATCAGGATAATGCTGGGGATGGCGCCGATGTACGGACCGAAGAACGGGATCACGTTCGTCATGGCGACGATCACAGCGACCAAAAGCGGATAAGGCAGGCCCAGAATATTCATCAACATAAATACGACGCAGCCCAAAACGAAGGAATCCGCCAGTGCACCGCGGATGTATCGGCCGAAAACCTCATGAGCATAGGCGCATTCCGAAAGGACGGCATCCGCCGTCTTCTTTCCTCCGATCGCGTACAGCATCTTCCGGCTCTGCGCCAGGAAGGTCTGCTTGCTGTTTAAGATATAGACCGTAACGATAAATGCAATAAAGGTGTTGACGATCGTCGAAACCACCGTGGAAACACCGGAATAGATGCCGCTTAAGATGGGGCCGGCCGATGCCTTCAGCCAGTCCATCATGGCACCGCCCTGGAACCAGTTTTTGATCTCGGTTACGATCTTTTCGTAGTACGGCATGACGAACTCTTCCGCCTGCGGGTAGTTATGCAGCCACCCCTTCAGGCGTTCGCCTAAGTTCGCGGAGTTGACATCGAAGCCGTTGATGATGTTTTTAATGCTTCGGTAAGCTTCCGGGATAATGATCGCAAAGATCGAAACGATGACCAGCAGGATCACCAGAAGGGCCAGGATACTGCTTAAGCCGCGGCATTTGTGCTGCGCCGTCTCCATGTCTTTCGCCCAGTGAAACTTCACGAACATTTTGGATAAATGCCGGTTCAGGAAGCAGAAGAACGGATTCACCAGATAGGCGATCAGAACGCCGGCAAAAAAAGGCGCCAGCATACTCATGAAGCCGCCGATGACCCCCATCACGTGATCCCAGCGCAGGCAGAAAAAGTATAGCAGGATGGCCGCAGCCAGTACGCAAAAGGCTGTTACTCCCCAGGATATATACTTCTTGATTTCTGGCCTTTTCATGATGCCTACCTCCGAATTCTTTTTAAAATGCCCTTCCCTTCGCTCATGCAAGCACGGCTTCGGGAAGGGCGCTTTGTATTACATATTGGTTATTACTTGTACTGAATCGTAGACATATCGATCACATACAAAGGATAGAACAAAAATCCCTCGATGCCTTTCTTAACGGCTACGAGTTTCGCAGGATCCTGGATATAAACGCTCGCTGCGTCTTTCGCCAGCATCTGCTGCATCTGATGGTAGAGCTCTACCTTCTCATTCTGGGACGTGCTGACGATCGCCTTGTTGTACAGCGCGTCGAACTCAGGGTTCTTATAGTTGATAAAGTTGTTGGAGGCCTCCGCGCGGAAACGCTTCATAAGGTCGCCGGGCGCCAGCTTTGCATCAACGCCGACTACCGTTGCCTCATAGTTTCTGCCGTTGTAGACATCCGAAAGCCAGGTGCTCCAGTCTACCTTTTTGATCTTAGCAGTTACGCCGATCTTCTTAAACTGCTCTACCAGCACCTCTGCCGTATCGCAGTGTGCTTCATAGTTGCCGGGAACCGTGATCACAAACTCGAAACCATTCGGATAGCCGGCATCCGCCAGAAGCTTCTTCGCGCCGTCAACGTCGTACTTATAGATGTCCTTCGTTGTCTCGTCGTAGTAGAGCTTAAATGCGGGAATGAAGTGGGAGCCGATCTCGTTTCCGTAGCCGCCGAATACCATGTCAATGATCTCCTTCGGGTTCATGGCCATGTTCAGCGCGCGGCGTACGTCTACGTTATTCAGAGGCTCTTTATCATTATTCAGGAACAGAGCCTGAACCAGGTTCGTGGGACCTACTTCGATGTTGAAATCCTTCGTAAGTTCCTTCGCCTGCTGATGTGTCAGATAAGGGTAAATATCGATCGTACCCGCCTTCAGCGCCATAACGACGGAATCGGCGTTGGTAACGATACGGAAGGTCACGTCCTTGATGTGCGGCTTTTCGCCCCAGTAATCATCGAAACGTGTCATAACAAACGAATCCTGCGGTGTAAAGGAAACGAATTTATAGGGGCCCGTGCCGACCGGGTTTTTCGCCTGATCGTTATAATCCTTCGGAATGATGGCTACGGTCATGAACGCGATGAACTCGGTATTCGGGGAAGACAGTGTGAGTTTGATCGTCTTCTCATCCACGATTTCGATCGTATCAACGTTCTTGAAATCGCTGACCAGCGGTGCTTCCATGCCGGAAAGCTTTCCTGCCGCGCGGTCTAAGGAGTACTTTACGTCCTCCGCTGTCACGGTCTGTCCGTTGTGGAACTTCACACCCTGCCGCAAAACGAAGGTGTATTCGGTTCCCGCATCATTGACCGTGTAGCTCTCTGCTACCGCGCCCTTCATCTCACCGGATGATGTGGGCTTCACGAGGCCTTCAAATACATTAAACAATACTTCTCTGGTTCCTGCCGCTTCTACTTTGTGAGGGTCAAGACTGTCAAGGTCCTGCTGTATTCCAACGACTACAGCGTCTGTAGAAGAGGCTTTCTTACCGCAGCCTGCAAGAGCAAACAACGCAGTTACGATAAGAAACATGCATGACAAAAGAGTTCTCTTTTTCATGTGTCCTCCTTCTCGGTGCATGGCACCGAATAAAAATGTAAGCGTAACGGAAATCCGAAATCGCTCCAAACTAGATTATAGCAGTGAATGCAGGCACGGTCAAGTAGTACCGTCCTGCATTCATCTTACGATTTTATTACAAGCAGTGAGCCATGTGACCTCGTGCCATGCTCGCATGGCAACGCGGTCATATGGCGAACGCCCATCATGAGCCGAGAAGCAACGCGAAGCGGGGCGAGAACGGCGAATGATGGAGCGCTGGTAAAGGTGCGTAGCACCGACAGCGCGGGCTTGTAATATGCGCCATATGGCGAACGCCCATCATGAGCCGAGAAGCAACGCGAAGCGGAGCGGGAACGGCGAATGGTCCGACCAACGCTTACTCTGCCACCAGCATGTTGTACGCTTCGATCTTCCGAATCCGGCGGCTCTGCCAGAGTGCCAGGAAGAATGCAACGATGCAAAGTCCCGTCGCAATGATCGCAACGCCGACGACCGGAACCGTGAAGTTACACTTCATGAGGCCGAAAATGTGCATGAAGTTCGATATGTACGGGTTCGCCACATAGTAGGCCACTACGGAGAATACGGCGGCCGATGCCAGGATCGCGGGCATGAAGCTTAAGGCTGTCTGAAGCATCAGGCTTCCCGAGGTGTAGCCCAGTGCCTTATAGATCCCGTAATCCCTGCGCTTGTGATAGATCAGCGATTTGATCAGGAGGTACAGGATCAACGCGATCACGATCACCGAAAGTGTGCACATCACGGTCAGCATCATTACGGAGATGTTTTTGAAAGTTGTCGTGCCGCCTTCCATGATCTCATAGAAATTCATCGTACTGATCACGTGTTCGCCGAACTGCCCTTTACAGTCTTCAAAGATCTGCTCCGTATAGGATATATTGTCCGAATAGGTATCGTCTTCATGAGTCAGATCGAACCAGTAGTTTTCGCTGGTCGCCGCGGGGTCAAACAGACGCTGCGCCGCCTCGATGGTAAGGATCGCTTCCTTTCCGTCGTTATTTACGGTCTGGACGAAACCGGAGATCAGGTACTTATATTCATTTTCCCCGTATTTGAGCGGGATCTCATCGCCGACTTTATATCCTTGCGATTTAGCGAATGCGCCGCTGATCGCGACCTCATTGTCGTAGATCGGAAGCCGGCCGGTGTAGCAGACATTTTGATTATTCATTTTGGAACAATCGTCCACAATATAGGTGAACAACGCCATTTCATCCTTATAATAAATATCGGACATATAAATCTTCCGTATATTTTTTACGTCATCCCGAGATTCAAGATACTTAAGTGCAGCGTCTGAGGTCTCATTATCCACGGCCAGCACACCGGCGCCAAACTCAGTCATAAGGATATCGACCTTCGGCTTGCGTGCAAAATTCTCGTACATCAGAAGCGCGATCACGCAGGCGAAAAGCATGAAGCCCATGACCAGGAAGGTGATCACATTCTGCTTAAGATTTCCGAAAAATGTCTTCAGTGCCAGGCTCATATTCAGGCCCAGGGATGTTTTGTCGAGAGCCACACGGTTCTTCTTAAAGTTGTGGGATTCGATCCCTTCGCGAAGCGCCAGGATGGGGCGGATCTTCGAGATCTTCCGCGAGCAGAGGCGTGTCACGAGCAATGTGAACAGGATAACGAATATAAAAGGGATCAGGCTGGACAGAAGGTTGAACGACGCCGAATAAGGGATACCCATCTGGCCCACGATGATGTTGGCAAACACCGGCATCATCACGTAGGAAAGAACGATTCCAATGATACTTGCGATGCATGCGAGGCCGAAAAACCAAATGACCAGAGAAGCACGGATGTTTCTTCCGGTATAACCGATGGCTTTTAACGCGCCGATCGTCTTCATGTTCTCCTTCACATAGTTGGAGATGCTGTTCGCGAGCATCATGCCTACCGCCAGAGACAGGATCGACGTCAGAACCAGGAAGGACACCGCAATGATCAGTGCCATGAAAGATCTGGATGCCACTACGTTACTAAGAGTGTAGCCGGAAGTAACCGTCTGCGGGTTCACCTGAAGGATCTTATTGCGGACCTGGATGAGAAAGCTCTCAGACGTCATGCCGTCTTTTACATCATAGATGATCATGATGCCTTCCGCGCGGCTTCCGTACCGATCCTTCAGTTGCGCGTAGCTCGCATCATCCACGACCGCACTGAAGAGGCCGTTATTATTGCATCCGCCGTAAGCGACATTTGTAAAACCTTTTACCGTATAGCGATACTCTGCCCCTTTGAACTCGAACTTAAACGTATCTCCAAGTTTAATACCGCCGCCCGTGTAGAACTGGTAGGGCAGGTAAATATAGGGTGCCTTTGCGGCAGCGTTCTCTAAGACGATATCCGCCTTATCCATCGTTCTGGAAAATGCGCTCTTATCGCTGATCGCGAAGTCGATTCCGACATTTCCGTTTCCAAACGGCAGCGAACACAGTCCCAGCTGAAGGTTTCTGTATGCATAGTAGCGGTCGGTGTCATCCGCAAACAGTTCTTCGAGTTTCTCATCCGTAAAACCATTCAGATCATAGCGGATCGAGATATAGCCGTCGCCGGCATTTAAACGTTTGGCTTCCTTTGAGCCCGTCGGATACAGGTCTAAGAAGACCAGAAGCGACACGCCGATCAGTGCGGAAGCGATCATCATCATGAGGAAGAGTCCGATGGACGTTCCCCGGTTTTTGCGCAGGTTCGATTTGGCCAGTAATAATGTTTTTTCCATGATTACCACCCCATCTTTACCAGAAAATCAGACAGTTTCTTATGACGCTCGGCGTCTTTCGAAACATATTTACCCAGGAGGCATTCGCCGGCGATCTCGCCGTCCTTCACATAGAGAATGCGGTTTCCTCTTCTGGCACTGGTGATGTCGTGTGTGACCATCACGATCGACTGACCTTTTTCATTGATCGCGGTCAATGTATCCAGGACCGCCCTACCGGTCTGCGAGTTGAGGGCGCCGGTCGGTTCGTCCGCGAAGACCAGCTTCGGATCGTTCATGAGTGCCCGCGCAATGCCGACACGCTGCGCCTCACCGCCGGAGATCTGCGTGGGGAACTTATTCCACAGGCTCTCTTCGATATTGACCGACTTCAGGATCTCGCCGGCTTTTTTACGCAGCGCCTTTTTGTCTTTGCTTAAGAGCAGGCCGGCCGCCATCAGGTTATCCATGACGCTCATGGAGTCGACCAGGTAGACCTGCTGGAAAACGAATCCGCAGTTGCCGCGGCGGAAGATCGCCATCTCGTCGGTGCTCATCTTCGTGATCTCGCTGCCCGCGAACTCGATGCTTCCGAGTGTCGGGCGGTCCATTCCGGACAGGGCGTAAAGCAGGGTGGATTTACCTGCGCCCGACGCGCCCATGATAATGGTGAAATCGCCCTCGTTGATGGTCAGGTCGATGTTTTTAAGTACGTGCTGCTGGATGCCGC
>ONPC01000056.1 GCA_900319565.1 uncultured Eubacteriales bacterium
ACGTAACCTATCCGGTCTATGAAGCAGCTTTACCGAATACAGTGAAGGATCATAAAGTCACTATTCTACCGAATTCGATCTTTCAGCATAATAAGATCATAAATGAACTGAAAACCCGGTTTATTCATTCATCGTCACCCAATCAATCGGTTATTGACGGATATATGGCGGTCTTGTTTCTTTTATACGCACTCTGCGGAGTGATCGGACTGATGGTGATCGGCGTCTTGTTTGCCACTGCACGGGCGTATTTTATCCGCCGAACCCGCTTTTTCTCGGTGATGCTGTCACTGGGGCTAAAAAAACGGGGCATTATGACAGTGGTTTGTCTGGTCACCCAGGGAGTGCTTATTGTTGCCTTTTTGGTTTCGCAGTTTGTGTCCCCCTATTTGCTGGCTTATGTATCCGATTGCCTTTCCGAACTCTGGCTTGATCTGGATATATCGACGAATGTTTGGAACCTGTCTGCGTTGCTTTGTTTTTTGGCAGTTTCTTTATTTGCCTGGACCATCTGCTTTTTGGGAAAGCGGAAGTTCAAAACATCCGGGATCACAGAACTGGTGAGAAGCGGGGCGCAGTAGGAGGCTGAGATATGATAAAGGTATATTTTGATAACGCAGCATATAACTTGCGTTGCCATAAATCCGGTACACTGCGGATCCTGATCAATCTGATCATCATATCGATGCTGCTGGTTGCCTGGATCACTCTGCGAACTGCAATCGGGAAAGCAAATGATAAATACACAAAAGGCTATCGTTCAACCTGTATTTTTACAGTTCCCTTCTATCTGAATAGTGATACGGGCGAGTATCCGGATAAATATACGGAAGCAGTATCGGATATGAACGGTTGGGAGGAATTATCCGATCCGTTCCTATATACGGAATTATATATGGATGATTTTCCGGAAGGAGATTCGTATTCATCAAAAACCAATCATTTTATGACAATGGTGTGTGATGATCAAGTCTACCGGGGAATTGATGATTACAGTTACTACCCTCCGAGTATTGATACTCAAGAAAGGGAGAACGGGCGAAGTATTCAATTTCGCGTAGGAGTATTGGTGTCTGACTCTTTATTCTGCGGCGCCTGTCTGGAAGAGTATCAGTATAAAAACGAAGCGGATACTCCGGTGTTGTACGGCCGCGAGCCTCAGAATTCAAAGGAGATCATGATCTCCGATTTCATGCTGCACAAGTACGGGATCCTTCGTGATGAAGAGACCTTTTTAGGAAAAAACGTTTCGTTTTTCCATGACAACGGCACCGTTTTAGATCAAGTGACTATAGTCGGGATCATAGACGGAGAGTTCTTTCGGGAATACGGAACCATGAATCTGCCTCAGATCTGGACTGCGGGAGATGAAGAATATATCTTTGAAAATGCCTATGTAGAAATACAAAATTGTTATACGGTCGATACGTTTAAGAATATTGACGTGGTCGTGGAACGATACGAAGAGATGGGCCTGCGTGTTGATGACGGGATGGTTTTGACTTATGATTACGATGTTTATAATGGCGTGATCCTTCCATGCAGGGAGATCACTTCCGTGGATATTCTGGTCAATAAGATCGGTACTTTATTTGGCGGATTGATCATCCTTTCCCTATTGCTGCATCTTTACAACATCTTTACCCAGCGCGCCGTAGATCGCATGCAGTATAACGGTATCTTACGGGCCGTGGGAATGCGAAGAGGTGGCATTTTGCAGATCGGGTTTTACGAACTGCTTTATATTGCCCTCGTTTCCGTTGCAATCGGCGTTTTTTGTTCTGCCGGGTTGGTCTTGATCCTGAATGAATATGTCGGCTCACTGATCCTGTTCCGGCTGGAACTGAATGCTTTGGATTTTGTAGGGATCGCTGCAACTGCGCTGGGCATCCTGCTTTTGCTCATGTTTTTTATGCAGTATATCATCCTGCACACGTATCTGCGCAAACAGCCGATTCAACTGCTGCGTTCGTAAATGTATCAGCAGGGTAAAAAGTGTTCATATATTTCAAATTGATTTGATCGGAGGAAACAGAACCATGTTTGGAGAGTATGGGGAATATGTTATTACCGCAATATGTTTGCTTTTTGTCGCATGCGTCTTAGCATCTGCGTATTTGTTCCGGAAGGACGGGAAAGAAGCCCAAGAAGAGGGACGCGAAAGGAATCCGGTAATTAAAGCCTTTTTTATCATATGCGTTGCTATTTGCATCTTAATAGCGATCTTAGCTGTTGCTTTCGTTGTCCTGATGTCTATAGCCATGTTCAACATGTAAGTGAAATCGGCGTATACAGAAATGTCGGGTAAGAGATATGAGTGATAAGAGATTTTTCCGTCTTTTGATTGCGATCATCGTGGTGGGCCTGCTCGTCACGGCGATGCATCTTGCATACATCGTTTGGGCATATCCGAACGCATCGATCATCCAGTTTATTGCGAGGGAGTGGTGGCCATGAAGAGATTTTTGATCCTCCTGGCTACAGCGCTGTTTTTTGTTGCGGTCAATGTATTTTTGTATGTGTCGATCACACGTCGACTCGCGAACAATTTCAGTGGAACGAGCCAGACAAAGATGATCGACGTGGGCCGGTATCTTCCGTTTGAGAGCGGATCGGATCTGGCGAGGATCGGCTCATCGCTTAGTTTTTCCGAGCAAGACGACCTGCCCGTACTCGACGGAGCGGCCGCTTTGGTCCCGGTCTATGCGTCCGTGATCGAGAATTGCTACCCGGTAGGATCGGTAACCTACGAGGGAGGGGTATTCTCTGATGACAACAAATACGGCGAAAACTTCGCTGCGGACAGCGTGATGCAATATCAGAACACGATTCGGGGCTTCAAGGCGCTTCTGGATGGTAAGGTCGACCTGTTTTTTACGGCACATCCCTCGAAGGAGCAGCTGCAGGATGCAAAGGAACGCGGCATTGACCTGGAGATCGTGCCCGTAGGTAAGGAAGCCTTCGTGTTCTTCGTGAACAAAAAGAACCCTGTGGATGGGCTGAGCATTTCCCAGATCCGCAAGATCTACCGCGGTGAGATCAACAACTGGAAGGAAGTCGGAGGACCGGATAAGCGCATCAATCAGGTGACACGCGTGAAGAGTTCCGGCAGTCAGACCATGATGGAGCAGTTCATGGAGCAGGATATGCTGACGAAGAGGCATCCGCTCGCGATCTTCGGAGCCTCCATCGGCTATTCGTTCCGCTTTTATCTGGCGGGCATGGTCGCGGATGAAAACGTGAAGATGCTCGCAGTCGACGGCGTCTATCCGAGCGCAGAAAATGTGCGCAACGGCTCGTATCCGATCAGCACATATTTCTACGTTGTATACCGAAAAGACGAGAAAAACCCGAATGTTCAAAGACTCGTGGACTGGCTACTGACACCCGAAGGCCAGACCATGATCGAAGCCTGCGGTTATGTAGGGCTTCATTAAACACAGTGTATCTGACAGAAACGTATGGCGGTGATGAAATGTGCATAAAAGAGGACTTCCCCTCTTGACATATCAACAGGAACTGATATAATGAATATCCAGAGGGGCATGAAGTTCCTCTGGATAGTTTTTATGACGTTGATGGTGCAGCAGTAGATCGCATTTGAGACCGCACAGAGAGCGACGGCAGGTGGGAAGTCGCAGGTGGATGGGATCGAATTTTCGGCATCGGAGTTTCGGCTGCTACGGGCGGACGCCCGGTGTGGTCGATGTATCCCCTGCATTAAAGGGTTCGAGTGAGAAGGAAGTATTTTCCTTCTAATTTGGGTGGTACCGCGAGCAATCGTCCCAATGAGGGATGATGGCTCTATTTTTTTATTCGGAGTTCGGGTGAGGAATAGAGTGACATCGTCCATACCAAAGAGTATAGGAGGAAGAAACCATGAATGAAAAGTTTGAGAGTATCAAGAACGAGATCTTAAACGGCATCGAGGACCTGCAGAGTTCGAAGGCCGTTTATGAGCTGAAGAAACATTTTCTGGATTCGAAGTCGGGTAAGATCGGCCTTTTGATGAAGGAGATGAAGAATATCGCGCCGGAGGAGAGAGCCGGTTTCGGTAAGGGGGTCAATGACCTGAAGGAATGGGCGCTGCAGCGTTTTGCCGAGTTGGATGAGAAGATCAAGGCGAAAGAACTGCAGCTGCGCTATGAGCAGGAGAAGATCGACGTGACCGAGCCTGCGATCACCGTTAAGAACGGAAATCTCCATCCAATCACCCAGATGCGAAACGAGATCATCGACGTTTTCGCAGGCATGGGCTTCGAAGTCATGGAAAACAAAGAGATCGAGAATGATTACTATAACTTCACCGCACTGAATACACCGAAGGACCATCCGGCCAGAGATATGCAGGATACCTTCTATCTGTCACCCGAGTTCCTGCTGGCGACACAGACCTCGGCTGCGCAGATCCACACCATGGAGGCGAAGAAGCCGCCCATCAAGATCCTGTGCCCCGGTAAGGTGTTCCGTTCGGATGACGACGCGACGCATTCGCCGATGTTCCACCAGATGGAAGGTCTGGTCGTAGATAAGAAGATCACCCTGTGTGACTTAAAGGGCATGCTGGACGTTTTCGTTCAGAAGATCTACGGCGAGGGCACCACGACCCGTCTGCGCCCTTCCTATTTCCCGTTCACGGAGCCTTCCGTGGAGGTCGATGTCAGCTGCTTCGAGTGCGGCGGCAAGGGCTGCAAACTGTGTAAGGGAACCGGCTGGATCGAGATCTTAGGCGCGGGCATCGTAAACCGCAAAGTGCTTTCCAATTGCGGCATTGACCCCGATGAATACAGCGGTCTGGCGTTCGGTATCGGTATCGAGCGTGCGACCATGCTGAAGTACGGCATCAACAACATCAAGCTTCTGTTCGAGTCGGATCTGCGTGTTCTGGACCAGATCGACAACAACTGATGCCGCGGGATCTTGTGAGAAAGTGAGGAAAGAATATGTTAGTACCCTTGAGTTGGTTAAAAGAATATGTAGATATCAATGTGGAGCCTGCCGAACTGGAGAAAAAACTGTTCTCCTGTGGCTTCGAGGTAGAAGAAGCCTACGAGGTAGGCCGTGACGTATCCGGCATCGTGGTAGGTCTGGTGGAAGAGTGCGAGCCGATTCCCGAGACGCACCTGCATGTCTGCAAGGTCAATGCGGGCGAAAAGGGCACCTTCCAGGTGTGCTGCGGCGCGGACAATGTCCGGACCGGCGGCAAGTTCCCGTTAGCCTTAGTCGGCGCGAGCGTATATGCGACCGCGAAGGACCACAAGACCGTAGAAGGCGTGATGACCATTAAGAAAGGCAAACTACGCGGCTACGATTCCGAGGGCATGCTTTGCTCCGGAACCGAACTAGGCGTTTCTGAAGATATGTATGAGGGTGCCGGTTACAACGGTCTGCTGGAGCTTTCCGCGGACGCAGCTGTCGGTGCAGATGTGAAGCCCATCCTGGGCCTCGATGACTGGATCTTCGACGTATCCATCACCGCGAACCGTCCGGACTGCCAGAGCATTCTGGGCCTGGCACGCGAGGTCGCTGCCGTACTGGATCTGCCTTTAAAGGAGCCGGCTTACGACTACACCGAGACCGAGGTAAAAAAGGATGGTTTCACTGTTTCGGTGGAAGCTCCGGACCTGTGCCCGAGATACATCGGACACTATGTTTATGACGTGAAGATCGGCCCGTCCCCTGCGTGGATGAAGCGCAGACTGGCACTGGTGGGCCAGACCTCCATTTCGAATATCGTAGATATCACAAACTATGTCATGCTGGAGATGGGTCAGCCCATGCACGCATTTGACAGCGAGTACATCGAGGGCAATGCGATCGTAGTCCGCCGCGCAGGTAACGGCGAGAAGATCACGACCTTGGATGCGCAGGAATATACACTGAATGAGAACAATCTGGTGATCTGCGACGGTGTGAAGGCGGTGGCCCTGGCCGGCGTCATGGGCGGCCTCAATTCCGAGATCCGCGACACCACGAAGGCAGTCCTGTTCGAGTCGGCAAAGTTCGCCCGCGACAATATCCGTAAGACGGCACGTGCACTGGGTAAGCGTACCGATGCGAGCGCGAAGTATGAGAAGGGCGTGGACGAATATTCCACCGTACATGCCATGAAGCGCGCCCTGCACCTGATCGAAGAGCTGGGTTGCGGTAAGGTTTCCTCCACACACGTGGATGTGAATACGGGGAACTCCATTGACCCGAGAGAGATGAAGGTAAGCCTTCGTAAGGTCAATGACGTTCTGGGCATAGAAGTGCCCGCACAGGATGTGCTGCACATCATGACAAACTTAAATTTTGCTCCCGCGATCAATGGCGACGAGCTGACCATTCAGGTGCCTGCGTACCGTGAAGATATGGATTCCTATCCGGATGTAGCGGAAGAAGTGATCCGCATGTACGGTTATGAGCACGTGATCCCGACCTTCATGCCGGATGCCCTGGTGACCACGGGCGGCATGAACGCACGGCAGAAGAAGGAGCTGAAACTGAAGAAGGATCTCTGCGCTCAGGGCGCATTCGAGTGCATCCATTATTCGTTCTTCTCCCCTTCGGATCTGGATCTGATCGGTCTTTCGGCAGATGCGCCGGAGCGCAATGCGATCCGCATCCTGAACCCCATCAACGAGGAGCTTTCGCTGATGCGCACGACATTGGCCCCGTCCATGTTGAATGCGATCGCGCGTAACCAGAAGAAGGGCAACCTCGAAGGCCGCCTGTTCGAGATCGGTAAGAAGTTCATCGCGAAGGAACTGCCGCTTACGGAGTATCCCGATGAGCGTGAGACCCTCTGCATCGGTATCTTCGGTGAGAAGGAAAGCTTCTTCACGCTGAAGGGACTGGCAGAACGTGTGGCGCAGAGCCTGTATGTGAAGTTCACCTATGAGAGTGCCGAGACGACATTTACCCATCCGTTCCAGACCGCGAATATCCTGTGCGGTGAGACGAAGGTAGGTTACCTGGGTAAGGTCGCATATCCCGTTGCTGAGAAGCTCGATCTTCGTACGGATGCTTACATTCTGGAGATCGACCTGAAGCTGCTAAATACATTGCCCGCCGGAAAGGCAAGCTTCGAGCCGCTGCCGAAGTTCCCGGGTGAGACCCGTGACCTCGCACTCGTAATGGATAAAAACGTGACCTGCGGTCAGGTTGAAAACTGCATCCTGTCTGCCTGCAAGAACGCAAAGCGCGTGACGCTGTTCGATAAATACGAAGGCGGCCAGATCGCGCCCGGGAAGAAGAGCATGGCATTCACCGTGGAATTCGCCGCAGGCGAGGAGCCGTTTGCAGCCGACACCGTAGATAACTACGTAAAGAAAATCTTGAAGAACCTGAAGTTCCATCTGGACATTGACCTGCGTCAATAATAAAAAATAAAGCCGAAGGTTGTAACGCCTATGGGTAGAATAGAACGAGCTTACAAGTATTATAAGAGGCAAGGCTTAAGGAAAACGGTCGGGAAGACCTTTCGCGTTTTGTTTAAGTCAAAGTGGAAGTTTGAGGATGTGACCCTGAAAGAACTGGCCAGGGAAAGAAATGTAAGATTCGCATATAATCCCAAACTCAGCGTGCTGATTCCGATGTACAAAACTCCTGTTGCATATTTTAAGGATCTTTTGGATCATTTTCAGGGACAGACGTATGAAAACTGGGAACTGTGTCTGGCGGATGGTTCCGGCGAAGACACGGAAGCTTACTTTGAAGTCCTCGAACGACAGAAGAATGATTCCCGGATCAAATACAAACGATTAAAGTCAAACGACGGTATTTCAGGAAATACCAATCAGGCGCTCGAGATGGCGACGGGAGATTATGTCGTATTATGCGATCATGATGATATCGTCACCTTGGATGCTTTTTTCCGCGTGGTCGATGCTTTGAATGCCGACCGTTCCATAGATACGCTTTATACGGATGAAGATAAGGTGGATATGGACGGAAAGAAGCATTTTGATCCGACGTTCAAACCTGACTTTAACATTGACTATTTCCGGGCAGGAAACTATATCTGTCATATGTTCGTGACGCGCCGTGAGATCGCTGAAAAGGTCCGGTTCCGTTCGGAGTACGACGGAGCGCAGGATTTTGACTTTATCTTCCGGTGTGCCGAGAACTCGAAAGTGATCCACCACATTCCCAGGATCTTATATCACTGGCGCTGCCATTTGGAATCCACTGCAATGGATCCGATGAGCAAGGCTTATGCTTACGAAGCCGGTGAAAAAGCGGTTCGGGATCATCTGAAACGGTGCGGCGTAAAAGCTGAGGCGTTCCGGGATCTGGAGCATCCCGGTTATGTTAAGGTGCACTACATTCGTGAGGATGAACCTTCCGTAACCATAGTTACAACGAAGAAGATCAAAAGCGAAGTAATTGAGGGTATCGACTATCCGAAGTTCGATGTGGTCTATGCGACCGAGTATACACCCGCTGAACTGAACCGGGTGATCGATCAGATTCAGGGAGAATATGTTCTCTTTCTGGATGACCGGGTGTACGCCATGGATCCCAAGGTGATCCGGGATCTGGTCGCGCCTTTATGCAGAGACGATCTGAGCGGTTCCTTTGCGAAGGTGTATGCGAAAGATGATACGCTGTTCTCCGCGGGGGCAATCATAGGAATGCATCATGCGTTCGGCATCGCGTTCTGCGGTGTGGATCGCCAGTCCGATGTATTGGGCTTCCGACTCAGAGTTCCTCAGGATATGCTGGCGTCGGATCTGACCTGCGCCATGTTCCGGACGGAGGACCTTAAGAAGACGGAAGGATTTGACGAGGCCATGCACATGCCTTTTGCAGGCGTAGACATGTTCCTTCAGATCCATGCCATCACAAAACAAATGTTCCTGTCCCTGCCTTATATCGTGGGTGAGATCGATTACTCCAGCGGATTGAATTATGAATCCGAAATAGCAAACGATCAGGTTCAGAAAGATATCTTTGCCGAAAAATGGAAGGACTTGATCGCTGCGGGTGATCCTGCGTTTAATATCAATTATGAGATAAAGAGGTCGGATTACTATCCGCGCAGGAAGTCTATAATGATCAAAAAAGGATTGATCGAAAACTGACGAAAACGCCGTCGGACCGTTTGGTCCGGTGGCGTTGTTTTTTGAGGATTCATGTATCCTATATCCATAAATATTCAAGAGTTAATCACATTTTCTTCACAAGAATAGGGTATCTTTAAGGCATAAGAAGCATAAATAACATGTTTTTTACAAGGCTTTCACCGATTTTAAAAGAAAAGCAGTGAGAAAGGGACATACGATGAAGAGATCCATGAGAAAACAAGCGGTCCTGTTGTCAGCGGCGATGCTGCTTAGTATGGCAGGATGTAAGAATAACAATACGGAAGATGCGACGCAGGAAACTTCGGAGACAGGAACGAAGACGACCCAAAACGAGACGGACCCTGTCGACGAAACAAAGGGAGCCGGTGCCGACTCCGGTAAGTCTTCCTCACAGGAACCATCCGGAAAGAACCTGACCGAAGAATATACGGGTGCAGAGCTGCCGGAGAAATCGGATTATAAGGCCAATACTGCTTTGACGGATACTTCCGACAAATATATGCTTTCGGATGAAAGTGAAGCGGACGCCGTGATCACATTTTCCGGTAAGCAAGTGACCGTAACGGGAGATAAGAAAGACGCAGTCCTGGTCGGCGAAGAGGAAGGTATCTGTGTAGTCACCATAACGAAAGGCGGCGTATACCGGATCAGCGGATCTTCCGAAAACGGCCGCGTAAATGTGGACGCCGGTTCGGATATGGTATGGCTCGTGCTGAACGGCGTGGATCTGACGGCAGACGTGGCACCCATCTATGTCGCTCAGGCAGATAAGACCATCCTGACTCTCGCGAAGAACAGCGAGAACAAACTGGCAGACAGAAGCGAATGGGGGCAGGTTGATGAAGATTCCGAAGATGTGGATGGTGTGATCTATTCGAAGGATGATCTGATCATCAACGGAAGCGGAGCACTTACCATCAAAGCAAATTATGATAAGGGCATCCACGGGAAGGATGACCTTCGGATGCGCGGCGGCACGATCACCGTGGATGCGGCCGGCGACGCCATCCAGGGCAATGACTC
The DNA here is from genome assembly GCA_900319565.1 of uncultured Eubacteriales bacterium. Taxonomy (GTDB): domain Bacteria; phylum Bacillota; class Clostridia; order Lachnospirales; family Lachnospiraceae; genus UBA1201. Next base: position 10,095 of record ONPC01000056.1, read on the forward strand.
CATAGAGATCTCGGCGGGCGCTTATAACGTGACCACGAAGAAGGACGGCTTTGTTACCAAGACCACGGATAAAGAAGGCAAGGGATATCTTTCGGTCAGCGGCGGAACATTTACCATAAATGCAGATGGCGATGGTTTTACAGCCGCGACGGATCTGAAAATCGAAGACGGCGCATTTACGATCACCACCGGCGGCGGAACTGCAAACGCGGCAGCGAAATCCGGAAACAACGGGTTTGGCGGTTTCGGCCGCGGCGGGAATACGACGAAAACTTCGGGCGATACCACCAGTTCAAAGGGTTTGAAGGCGGAGAACACGCTTTCGGTCAGCGGCGGGATCTTCACCATTGACAGTAAGGACGATGCGGTCCACAGCGATCACACGATCGTGATCAACGGGACGTCGTATATGGAACTGTCCACCGGAGACGACGCCGTGCATGCGGAAGAAAGCCTGACATTGGATGAGAATTGCTATGTTCAGGTCCTCAAGTCCTATGAGGGCTATGAGTCGGCCAATATCTATGTGAAGGGAGGCTGGCACCGGATCATGGCATCGGACGACGGTGTGAATGCTTCCGGAGGAACGTCCACGGGCAGCACGCAGCAGAAGGCTGCGGTCAGTGCGCTCACTTCGGCTACGGTCGATGAGAAGTTAGGCGTCGCAAGTCAGTTAGCAGCTGCTGGTTATTTCAGCCAGGCTCCGGCGGATGGGACATTCGTTCGTGATGCTGTGAATAATTCTAAGGAGCCGGATACGGAGATCGCGGCCGGAGATACGGGAGAAGGACGCGTGAAGCGCCCGGAGGGTCCCGGCGGTTTCGGAACCATCGGAGGCGGAAACCAGTTGCTGGAGATCAGCGGCGGCTACCTCTTTGTAAATGCCGGCGGCGACGGCCTCGACTCCAACGGTAATCTTAACGTGACCGGCGGTATCACGGTCGTGGCCGGACCGACGGATAACGGAAACGGACCGCTGGACTGCGGCGAGGGCAATACGGTCTCGATCACCGGCGGCATCCTGCTGGCGGCAGGCAGCACGGGCATGATGGAGCGGCCGGAGGCAAATTACGTGGCCTGCACTACATTGGCCGCGGCAGCCGAAACGCAGATCACGATCGCCGATGAGAAGGGAAACGTCCTGGTTTCCTTCGTGACTCCGAAGAAGGCGCAGGGACTGATCGCCAGTGCAAACGGAAAGTCTTCCGGTTATAAGATCTACACCGGCGGAAATGTGACCGGAAAGTTTAATGAAGACCGGGTCTGCGTGGACGGCACCATCAGCGGAGGCAAAGAGACTGCGGCGACCGACATTACCGGGTTTGAAGGCTTCGGAGGCCGAGGCGGGCGCGGCGGAGCCGGAAATAAAAACGCAGATCCGTTTGAAGGTCTTCCGGAGGACTGGCAGGATCGCATAAAGGAAGGCCTGCCGGAGGATTGGCAGGATCGCTTGAAAGAAGGCCTGCCGGAGGACTGGCAGGATCGCTTGAAGGAAGGCCTGCCGGAAGATTGGCAGGATCGCTTGAAAGAAGAACTTCCCGAGGACTGGCAGGAAAGATTTAAGGATGAATTGCCGGATGGCTGGGAGGACTTCTTCAAGGATAAACTCCCCGAGGATTGGGAGGAACGTATTCGGGAAGCATTTCCGGATGACCTGCCGGAGCGGTTTAAGGATGCATTGCCCGGAAACCGCGATGGAAAAAACGGTGGACGGACGCCGAAAAACGACAACACTAACGAAGAAAAAAGTGATGGTTTTACAGCATGAGAAAAAGCTGTCGGACAGGGGGTAAAATCCCCAGCCGGCGGCTTTTTTTCTTGCTTTTCGGTGGGTTTTATGGTACAATTCTATTGTTGGAACAGGGACGTATGACACGCGGCAGAAACTACGGAAGGGGGCATGTCATTATGAAAAGATCGACCAAGATCCTGCTGGGCTTATATGCTTTTACGGCAGTTTGTTACCTGCTTTTCATGTGGATCCGCCCGTTGGCGAATGCCTACGTTTCGTTTGTCTACCGCCCGTTGTCACAGCTTTGGATGCGGTTTTCGAATCTGTTCCCGTTTTCACTGGGCGAATGGTATATCGTTGCTGTGCTTCTCGTGATCGTGTTGGGACTTTTGGTCTCGCTGGGGCTCATCTTCGTAAAAAAGATCCGCCTGCGCGGACTTAGATTCTACGGACGCTTCGTGGCCTGGCTCGTGTGTATTACGCTGTGGCTGTTGAATTTTCACTGGTTTGTGCTGTACCGGACGACTCCGGCCCTGGAGCGCTATCTGACCGTCAGCGAACGTTCGGATGAGACCTATATTTCCATGCTGGAGTTTATCGCAGAGGAACTGAAGAGTCTGGAGCCGCAGATTCAAAGGGATGAAAACGGGCACTTTTGCTTTTCAACCGATTTTGAGAAGGATATCCCGAGGACCATGCAGGCTGTGACCGATACATTTCCCGAGTTGTCGGGTTTTTATCCGGATGTAAAGAAGATCCACTTTTCCTTCTTTATGAGCCAGACCGGGACCATGGGTATCTACATGCCCATGTTTGAGGAGGCCACGGTGAACGCACATATGGTCGATGCGGTGCTGCCGTATTGCTACTGTCATGAACTGACGCATACGAGAGGCATTATCCGTGAAGACGAAGCAAATTTCTTCGGCTTTATGGCCGCGATCAATTCCGATAATCCCGATATCCGCTATTCCGGCTACTTAGGGATCATAGAGTACATGTATCATGATTTGTATCAGTTGGATGACGCCTATAATGACCGCGTGGATCAGGTAGATGACGTTTTTTCCTACACGATCCTTAACGATCTGTTCCGTTATCACGAGGAGACTTATTGGGAAGAACACGAAGAAGATGTCATCATTCCGACAGAAGTCGTAAACGATGTGCAGAACGTGGTCTATGATACGACCTTGGTTTTGCAGGGAGTTGAAGACGGCAGGAAAAGTTACAACCGGGTCGTGGAGGCGCTGCTGGATTATTATGCGGAGCACCAAACACTGCGAGTAACCAAAGCACAATAATACAGGAGAATATATGACCGGCGAGGCCGGTAACAAGAGGGAAAATGGCTTCACAGAAAAAAGGAAAAAGAAAAACATCAAATACGCGCAGAAGGTCAACTTCCGGCCGCGGTCCATCCACGACGGGAAGGTCCTCCAAAGGAACTTCCACGCGCAGTTCATCATCATCCACGCGCAGTTCATCAAGTTCTGCACGCAGCACCGGACGCAGAAGTTCGGCAACCAAAGCATCGGCCGAAAAAAAGAAACGCAGTCCGCTTAAGATCTGTCTGCTGCTGTTTGCGGCTGCTGTTCTGACGGTCGTTGTGCTGAATCTGATCGTCGTTCTGTATCCGATGGGGGATATAATCAAACCGGAGGAAGCAAAAGAAAAGGGTGAATATGACTGTATCATGGTACTGGGCTGCGGACTGTGGGATAACCAACCTTCCCCTATGCTTCAGGGACGTCTGGATACTGCGATCGCCTTATATAAGGACGGCGTCTGTGACAAACTTCTGATGACGGGCGACCACAGCCGACCCGATTATAACGAAGTGGGCGCGATGAAAATGTATGCGATGCAGCAGGGCGTGCCCGCAGATGACATTTACCTCGATCATGCAGGTTATTCGACGTATGAGTCGATGAAGCGCGCCGAGCGCATCTACGGGGTCAAAAAAATGATCGTCGTTACGCAGAAGTATCATATGTACCGTGCACTGTACGATGCCAAACTCGCAGAGATCGAGGCTTACGGTGTTTGTGACGAGACTAAGTATAATGGACAGCTCGCACGTGACGCCCGCGAGGTCCTGGCACGGTGTAAGGATTTCTTCGTGTCCATGTTCCAGCCGAATGCAAAGGAGATGGGAGATCCGATCCCCATGGATGAAGGCGGAAACAGCACGGATGATCTGTACTATTTCAATGAGTCGGATTACACACAAGAAGAAGGAGGGAAATGATTTGATCTCCAATGAAACTAAGGGAACTGACAGACAGAATGAGGCGATCCTGCATAAGGACGGTCCCCTTTTGGTCCTGGCCGGACCGGGCGCAGGTAAGACATTTGTCATTACCAGACGCGTACAGGCCCTGATCGAGCATTGGAAAGTTGATCCCTCCGGAATATTGGTGATCACGTTTACCAACGCCGCCGCAGATGAAATGCGGCGGCGGTTTTCTACATTATGTCCGGGTAAAGGCGAAGACGTTCGCTTCGGAACGTTCCATTCGGTCTTCTTTTACATCCTTCGAAGTGCCTACGGCTTTTCGGCGGAGCAGATCCTGCGGGAAGGAAAACGTCGCGAGATCTTCCGCGATATTCTAGCGACCGTTTCCTACGAAGTGCAGGATCCGACGGAGTTTTTTCTGAATATGGCAAACGAGATCGGACGCGCGAAGGAATTTCTGGCGTTCGACGGCCGTTTCGGACCGGATGGGAAGGAGAGGATACCGACCCTGAAAGACTTCCGCGTGACGGGCTGTCCGGATACCGTGTTTCGGGCGTTCTTCGAGCAGTACCAGGCCCGAATGAAAGAAGAGAGATTGATCGATTTCGACGATATGTGCGTGCTGTGTTATGAGCTTCTGCGCGATCGTCCGGATATCCTCGCAAACTGGCAGGAACGTTTCCGCTATCTGCTGGTCGACGAGATGCAGGATACGAACCGCCTTCAGTATGAGATCCTGCTCATGCTGACGGCGAAACACAAAAACCTGATGATGGTCGGGGACGACGACCAGAGCATTTACCGTTTCCGCGGCGCACGCCCGGACATCATGCTTGGGTTTAAGAAGGAGTTTGCCGAAGGTAAGATCGTAGTTTTGGACTACAATTTCCGCAGTGTTCCCGAGATCATCAAGGCCTCGCAAATGCTGATCTCACATAACGAAAAGCGTTACGCAAAGGATATCAAGCCGTCCCGCACTGCCTGCGATGAACGGTTTAATACGCTGAATGAGGTCAATGCGATCTCGGTACGTGCGTTTGACGATCAGGAGCAGGAGCGCGAATTCCTCCTGAAGGAGATTCAAAAACTGAGCGCGGCCGGCGTGCCTTACCGCGAGATGGCCGTTTTGTACCGGACGAATGTGCTGGCCTCGCCGATCACGGAGATACTGATGCGTGCGGACATACCCTTTCATGTCCGGGATGCCTACCCGAAACTGTACGATCATTGGATCACGCGTGATGTATTTACCTACGTGAAACTCGCAAACCAGTATCGGTTGGACCGGACCATGCGCCGTTCCATGTTCCTGCAGATCATGAACCGGCCGAAACGCTACATTCGCCGTGATGTGCTTTCGTCGCAGGATGTGAGTTTCGAGGATCTGAAAGAGAAGGCGGCCGCCTATCCGTACATGCACACTTACCTGCGGGATATGGAGCGGGATCTGTCCATGATCGGAGGAGACCGAAAACGCGAAGCCATGACACCATATGCTGCGGTCCACTACATTGCGAATATGGTCGGTTATAAAGCGTATCTGGAGGAGCAGGCACGTGAACGCGGGCTGGAGACGGAGGTCTATACCGATGTGCTGAATGAGCTTCTGGAAGCGGCGAAGCATTTCGAGACCTTCGGCGACTGGAACGACCACATCGAAGAACTGCGGCAGGCGGCGGAAACCGAGAAAAAACGCCGCGAAGAACAGAAACAGGAGAGCGTTTCGCTTATGACCTTCCACGGGGCTAAGGGATTGGAATTCCAGGCGGTTTTCGTGATCGATGCCGTGGAGGGCGTTACACCGTATGTCAAAAGTGAGACAGCGGAGGAACTGGAGGAGGAGCGGCGCATGTTTTACGTCGCGATCACCCGTGCGAAGGACCGGCTTTACCTGCTGTGGCCTAAGAAACGCTATGGTAAGAAACAAAAGAAGTCCCGTTATCTCGAGGAGACGGTTTTGCTTTCGGAACGTCTGGCGCCGGGGCAGAAGATCCACCATCGTGCTTACGGTGACGGAACGGTCGTCTCGGTCGACGGTGATAAGCTTCGCATCGCATTTGCCGCACCGAAGAAAGAACTGTCGCTGAGCATCAAGTTTTGCATGGAGAACGAACTCCTTCAATTCCCTTGACTTTTCCCTGTGTTCGTGGCATGATAGCGTTAACCATGACGCAATGGATCTGCCGAAAGGGATGAGGTGTTTTGGATGAACGATAAGCCGAAACTTAAGAAGCATTATGATGTGATCGTTGTCGGCACAGGAGCCGCCGGATGTTTTTTCGCGCTGTGCTGTCCGCAGGAGCTTTCCGTACTGATGATCACGAAAGATAAAATGGAAAACAGCGACTCCTATCTGGCGCAGGGCGGCATTTGCGTTCTGCAGACGCCGGAGGATTTTGACTGCTATTATGAGGATACGATGCGCGCAGGTCACTATGAGAACCGTCCTGAATCCGTGCGCGTCATGATTCAGGATTCACCGGAGGTCATGAAGGAGATCATCGATTACGGCGTATCCTTCGATAAGAACCCGGACGGCGCGTATGACTATACCCGCGAGGGCGCGCATACCATCAACCGTATCCTGCATCATACCGACGAGACAGGTAAGGAGATCACGCAGACGCTGATCGACCGCGTGCGCGAACGCAGGAACATCACCGTTTTGGAATACGAGAACATGATCGACTGGCTGGTCAGGGACGGTGTCTGCTATGGCGTTGTCACGGAGACCATGGACGATGTATCCGCCCGCCGGACATTTACCGCGGGTTCGGTCGTGCTCGCGACCGGCGGGATCGGCGGCCTGTTCAAACATACGACGAATTTTCACCATGTGTCCGGGGACAGTTTTGCATTGGCCCTGAAATACAACGTGGAACTGGAGAACATCCACTACATACAGATCCATCCGACGACTCTCTATTCACAAAAAGTCGGACGGCGTTTTCTGATCTCGGAGTCGGTGCGAGGCGAGGGAGCCATCCTGCTCAATGAAGCGGGACGTCGCTTTGTGGATGAACTGCTGCCGCGCGATGTGGTGGCGGACGCTATTCGTCGTGAGATGATCAAATCCGGTACCGACCATGTCTATATCACGATGCCGAATATGACGAGCGAGGAGTGCGAGAAGCGCTTCCCGAATATCTATAAAGCCTGCCTGGAGGAAGGTTACGACCTGTGTAAGGATCGTGTGCCCGTGACACCGGCGCAGCACTATCTGATGGGCGGCATACGCGCGTCTATCTGCGGCGAGACTTCGATGGAGAACCTGTACGCCATCGGCGAGACGGCCTGCAACGGCGTGCACGGGGCGAACCGCCTGGCGAGTAATTCATTGCTCGAGAGCCTGGTTTTTGCAAAACATACCGCGAAACTCATTGCGGAGAAAAAAGCAGAGAAGAAGGACGCGAAGAAGAGCATTGGTACGAAACTGGCCGCCGCAGTCGATCTGAGCCAGTACCCGCCGCGTGACGTGCGCCGCAAAGAGAAAAAGAAACTCATCATGGATGAGATCCGCAGAAAGGACGAAGAATTCTATGTTAAATGGTGTAACAATGAAGGTTAATGTGGACCAATATATTTTAAATGCCCTGAAGGAGGACATCACGAGTGAGGACGTTTCCACGAACGCCGTGATGCCCGAGGCCTGCCCGGGACGAGCCGATCTGATCTGCAAGCAGGATGGTATCCTGTGCGGTCTGGATGTTTTCGTCCGCACGTTCGAACTGTTGGATCCGACAGCCCGCTTCGAGACCACGTTTAAGGATGGAGATTTCGTCACGAATAAGACGCTGATCGGCGTGATCTACGGAGACATCCGCGCCCTGCTTTCCGGTGAGCGCACGGCTCTGAACTACATGCAGCGCATGAGCGGTATTGCTACCTATACCCACGAATACGTTGAGGAACTCAAGGGCTTCAAGACGAAACTTCTGGATACCCGAAAGACGACGCCGAACATGCGTCCCTTTGAGAAATACGCTGTCCGCGTCGGCGGCGGATGCAACCACCGTTACAACTTGTCTGACGGTATTCTCCTGAAGGATAATCATATCGGAGCCGCAGGCTCCATTACTGCGGCGATCGAACGCGCGAAAGAGTATGCGCCCTTCGTCCGCAAAATCGAGATCGAGGTGGAAGACCTGGCCGGAGTTGCGGAAGCCCTGCAGGCCGGCGCCGATATTATCATGCTGGACAACATGGACGATCAAACCATGATCGAAGCGGTCCGTATGATCGACGGCCGCGCCGTGACCGAATGCTCGGGCAATGTAACCAAAGAGCGTTTAAAGCGCATTGCCCAGATCGGAGTCGACTACGTGTCCTCCGGCGCCCTGACGCATTCGGCGCCCATCATGGATCTGTCGCTGAAAAACCTGCGGCCGCTGAACTAAACACATTACGCCCGGATATGCCCCTTCGGCATCCCGGGCGTTTTTTTGTTTTTCCTTCCGGGGACGGCCGTTGCACGCGATCAACGGCGGGAAGTTCACTGCGCTGTGATGATCCGGCTGCAGATTTATCCTAAATCTGCAGCCATCGCTCGGTTCGGCGTCGGATCTCAGGGGGCCCGTCTCGACTTCGGCCGTTTTCTTGATAGCGATAGGTTCCCACCTATCGCGAAAACGCCCTCAGCGAGCGCGAAAATCGGTCTCGGAGACACGATTTTCTCCCCTGATCCGAAGCCTCACTCGCGAGATCATCATCAGCTCGATCAATACCCGCCTTGTGATCGCGTGCCTTCGACCGCATCCCGGAAGCCAAACGTTGTGCGCTCGGAATGTCGAAGGGCATATCTTGAATTCCACGGATTAAATTCATCCTGTAGTTCAACTTGCCCTTTAGGGGGAAGACAGTATCAGACGCGTGGAAATTCTTCTTGAAGGGTTTGCTGTATCGGCGAAATTATGGTATGATGATTGGAGAAGTGATCATAGGGAGTTCGGCTTTTTTCGATCGGATGGAACACCGAAACAGGAGAGGAGATGTGAGTATGAGAATGACAGAATCTCAGCTGGAGAAGATCAAGAAATATGCAGACAAATATAATGAAATCGCGGCCGGCTTAATGCGCGATTTTACGGCAGATACGACGGACAATGTGGTTTTCTCGCCGTTTTCGGTTCTTATGCTGCTCTCCATTGTCGCGGATTCCGTAGACGGAGAGACTAGGCAGCAGGTGTTGGATGTGATCGGTTCCGATCGCCCGTTTGAGGAGTATCGGGATATGATCTCCGCGCTGCAGAGCATATTTACGGACCAGGACACGACCGGCGGCACGTTTATTTCATCGAATGCAGTGTGCATTCAGGAAAAGATCAAGGAATCGATCACGCCGGGTTATGAAGAACGGATCGAACGGTATCAGGGAAAATTGTTCGCTTCCGGGGACATGGTCCGTGACGTCAATGCCTGGGTAGAAGAGAAGACAAAGGGTATGATCACGAATGTCGCCGATGAGTCAATGAGCAATATGCTGGCTTGTTTGATGAATGCGATCGCTTTTGAAGCAGATTGGGGAAAGAAGTACGAGGAATCCGACATTTACGAGAGCCGTTTTACAAATACCGACGGAACCGTGAGCGATGTCCAGATGATGGACAGCACGGAACGAGCCTATATTGAGGATGAGTTTTTCACGGGCTTTGTTAAACCATACAAAGGGGGAAAATACTCCTATGTGGCACTTCTTCCGAAGAAGAAAGGACCGTCCTTCCTGAAGCGCTCGTTGAACAGTCTCAACATTACGAAACTTCTGGAAAACACCTCTCGTACAAAAGTGTATGTTACGATGCCGGAATTCCGTTATGATTTCGGGAAGGAACTTACAAGCCTGCTTCAGAAGATGGGAATTCAAACCCTTTTCACGCCGCGGGCGGATTTCTCACCGATGTCCTCTGCATGGCTGAAGATGGATTCCATCCTTCATAAGGCGCATATTGAGGTGGACAGGAAAGGAACCAAAGCGGCAGCGGTAACGATGGGCATCGTGACCGCAGGTTGCTCCCCGATGATGGAAGAGTATAAAACAGTGATACTAAACCGCCCGTTTATATACGCGATCGTTCATAATGAAACCGGCCTTCCTGTTTTTGAGGGCTTTATGAAACATGCGGAAACCCAGAAACGTCGCTAACAAATCGAAAAAGTCCGCGGAACCAAACACGGGAGCGCCACTAACTTAGGCACTCCCGTGTAAACTATTTCGCGGTTATTGCGGCATATTGTCGAAGTCGCTGTCGTCGAGGATCTCATCGATGCGATCCAGAGCTTCTTCGTAGAGCTCTTCGTCGTCGATCGGGTCGATGTCGAAGTTTCCGTTCTCGTACTCCGTGTAGAAGTAGGGGATAATGCTGTCATCCAGCTCTCCATCCTGCGGAGACAGGGCAATGATGTCATGTCCATGCAGCGTGAAGTAGAAGCATACCTGACAGGGAACGGGGTTACCGTCTTCATCCTCGAGATCGATCACGTAATCTCCTTCGGGTTCATAGTAATCGTATTCCTCCTCGTCGAAATCATCGAGGACATCGTATTCCTCTGCGGGGATCTCGAGATCGTTGTCGCTGCTTCCTGAAAACAGCTCATCGTCTTTATCAAATGTGTTCATAAGTTGCCTCCTTATACGTTGAAGCGGAACAGGATGACGTCGCCGTCCTGAACCACATAGTCTTTACCTTCCAGACGGACCAGACCTTTTTCCTTTGCGGCGTTGTAGGTCTTGCAGTCCAGCAGGTCCTGATAGTTAACGACTTCGGCGCGGATGAAGCCACGCTCGAAATCGGAGTGGATCTTACCGGCTGCCTGCGGCGCCTTGGTTCCACGGGTAATGGTCCATGCACGGGTCTCGGTGGGGCCGGCGGTCAGGTAGCTGATCAGACCCAGCAGATCGTAGCTGGCGGCGATCAGTTTCTCCAGACCGGATTCGGACAGTCCGAGCTCCTCGAGAAACATTTTCTTTTCTTCATCATCGAGTTCCGCGATCTCCTGTTCGATCTGGGCGCAGATGACGAAAACACTGCTGCCGGTGGCCTTCGCGATCTCGCGGACCTTCGCTACATATGGATTGGAAGCACCGTCGTCTGCCAAAGCGCTCTCGTCGACATTGGCCGCGTAGATGACCTTCTTACCGGTCAGCATGTTCAGGGAAGCGAAGAGGGCGGCTTCGTCCTCATCGGCAGGCTGCAGGGTGATGGCCATGTTGCCGCCTTCGAGGTGCTCCTTCAGTTTCTTCAGGCTCTCGAGTTCCTTCGCCAAGGATTTGTTTCCCATGACGCTCTTTCCGGTCTTGGAAATACGACGCTCTAAAACTTCCAGATCGGCGAAGATGAGCTCGAGGTTGATGGTCTCGATGTCGCGGGCGGGATCGACACTGCCTTCTACATGAATGACGTTGGTGTCGTCAAAGCAGCGAACGACGTGAACGATCGCATCGACCTCGCGGATGTTCGCCAGAAACTGATTGCCCAAACCTTCGCCTTTGGAGGCGCCGCGAACCAGGCCGGCGATGTCTACGAACTCGACCACGGCCGGTGTGATCTTAGCCGAATCGTAGAGGGCAGCGAGCTGCGCCAGTCGCGGATCCGGAACCGGAACGATTCCGACATTCGGGTCAATGGTGCAGAACGGATAGTTTGCGCTTTCCGCGCCTGCTTTTGTAAGGGAATTGAATAAAGTGCTCTTGCCGACATTCGGCAAACCGACGATACCTAATTTCATGATGTGATAACTCCTTTGGTGTGACGCTCACAGGCGTCCGAACTATTATAGCATAAAGAAAGAGAAAAGTACAACATGGAATTCTATGATCAAAAAACGAAAGAGAATCTTTGGAATATAATCCTTGATGAATCCGGCGATCTTTGATAAAATAAGAGAGCAGTGTCAGGGGGTGATACTGCGATCCATTACGAGGGAGTTGGAATACAATGACGGATTTAAGTTTTCCCCATTTGGGGATCCAAATAGAAAACCTGCCACAGGGCTTTACGATCTTCGGGTTTGAGATTCGTCTGTACGCGCTGATGATCATGCTCGGACTGGCTGCAGGCTTTTTTGTGGCGAAGCATTTGGGAACGCGGGAAGGTGACGACCCCGAAGATTATTATGATTATATCATTTTCGGTGCATTGTTCGGTATCCTCGGCGCACGTCTCTACTACGTTGCGTTTAACTTCGATTACTACAAGGGAAACCTGCTTGAGATCCTGAACTTAAGAAAAGGAGGCCTGGCCATCTACGGAGGCGCCATCGGTGCGATCCTGACGATGCTGGTATTCACCCGTCGAAAGAAGATACGTTTTCTTCAGATGGTGGACATGGGCGTGATCGGTCTGATCCTGGGACAGGCCATCGGCCGCTGGGGGAACTTTTTCAACTGCGAAGTATTCGGGCAGGTATCGGATGGGCTTTTTGCCATGCGCCTGAATAATCAGCTGGTGAGCGCGGATTATGTCCGCATGCTGCTACCCGACATGCAGGCGAAGCTGCCGGAACTGGCCGGGACCTACACGCAGGTCGCTCCGACGTTCCTCTACGAATCGGTCTGGAACCTTTTGGCGTTCACCTTTATGGTGCTGTACCGCAAACATCGCGCGTTTAAGGGTGAACTGTTTGGCTTCTACTTTCTTCTGTACGGAGCCGGCCGTTTTTGGATCGAAGGAATCCGAAGCGATCAGCTCATGATCGGTTCCACCGGGATCCCGGTCTCGCAGGCATTGTCCGCGGTGCTGTTTTTCGCAGGCCTGGCTTTCATTATCACGGGTCACATCCTGGTGAAGAAAAAGAAGGCGTTTTTCGTTCCGCATGTCGAACTGTCGAAGGAAGAACTGGAGAAACTGAAAAAAGAGCGTGCGGAGAAAGCGGAAGCGGAACTGAATGCTGCGAAAGCTAAGAAAACCGCTGATAAAAAGGGCAGTAAGTAAAAGTATAGAAAACTGCAGGGAACACCTGCGTAAAACCGGAGCTAGTCATGATCACATCCTCGGCCAATGCACAAATGAAATATATATCACTTTTGCAGCGGAAGGCGTCCGCGCGGGAGCAGGAACGGGCCTTTGTCGTTGAGGGAGTGCGTCTGTTTTCGGAAGTCCCGCGACAACTGCTTTTGAAAACCTATGTTTCACAGCGGTTTCAGGATGAGGAGATCGGAAAATATAAAGAACTGTTTGACGGCGTGAATTACGAAGTGGTCACGGACCGGGTGTTTGATTCCGTTTGTGATACGAAAACACCGCAAGGCGTGCTGGCAGTAGTGCGTATGCCCGAGACAAAGACGGCGACTAAAAACCGGGAAGGACTGTATTTGATCCTCGACGGCATCGCAGACCCGGGAAATCTGGGAACGATATTCCGCACGGCAGAAGCGGCCGGAGTCACCGAGATCCTTCTTTCTTCGGACACGGTCGATCTGTATAATCCGAAGGTGGTCCGTTCCACGATGGGTTCGGTGTTTCGGATGTCTCATCGCGTCTGCAGGGATCTTGCGAAAGAGATCAAAGAAATGGAAGAAAACGGCATTCGTTGTTATGTGACCTCTCTGACGCAGAGTGAGAACTATACGAAGGTATCCTATAAGGGTGCTACGGCGGTCGTGATCGGCAATGAAGCACATGGCGTTTCACAGGCGGTCCTGGATGCCTGCCGTGAGCATATCAAGATCCCCATGGACGGTTCCATCGAATCCTTAAATGCGGCGATCGCATGCGCGGTAGTCCTGTTTGAGGCGGCCAGACAGAGAAGATAACAAGGCTGAGGTCTTACTTGAAAAATGGTAGACCTCAGCATTATTTTCCCCCTAAAAGTGGCGGACGGGATACAAATTTCCAGCGAAATCGTCGAAAAAGTGGGGGGTGTTGACAAAGTCACGAAAAAGTGCTATATTAGTTTCGTAACATATTTGTAACATTTGGGCACGGCCCAAATCAGCCCTGGTTTTTTGTACACAAAAACAGGGCAAAAGGTATTTAAAGAGGGATTTATGGTCCTTCGGCAGCAGAAATGTGAAGAAAGTATTACAAGTCTGAAATAACTGCTATGCCTGCGGAGATGATTACGATGAAACACAAGAATTTCAACCATGCACACAAAGCTCGTGGCGCGATGAGAACGATACGTCTGATCGCCACTCTTTTTGCGTGCCTATTTTTGGTTTCATACTGCATTTCCGCCTGCTCTTCACCTAATACACGAAATGAATATGATATAGACCCGACCGCTTCCACTGTTGTATCGGAGAATGCGGGATCCAAGATCGATCCGGCTGCGATCAACACGATTCGTGAACAGGTTGTACCGGTCGCTCTGCTTCGGAAAGAAGCCCCTGCCTTTTCGGGATCCTTCGCGAAGGCACAGCCGCTTCGCGTGATCACGGTCTCAAATATCCAAAACGATTTGTCGTCGATCAACATTGATCGTTCTTATTCTGCCCTGTTTGGATCGGATGACTATGCGCTGGTGCTGGCCGGTTTTGGTTCCGATCGTTTCTGGGAAGCGGTTAAGGAAGAAGAACCGACCGCGGAAGAACCGTCTACGGAAGAACCTTCGATACCTGCTGAGGAAACGCAGCCTGCTTCGACCGAAATGGCGGTTGAGCCGGATACAGGTATCTACGTTCCGACTGTCGATCCCAGTATGAACGGTGCCGATCTTCCTGAAATCGAACTTCCTTCGGATATTGAAGAGATCCCCGGCGAAGAATACATTGAAGACCCCTCTGAACTGTCTTCGGAAGAAATCGAAAGACAGCGTAAAGAATTATATGCCGCGACGATCCATCGTTTGCTGGATACTACATTTTATGTAGATCCCAATCGCGTCGACAACTACCTGAATGTGCGTGAACTGCCAGGCAGTGAGACGGTTGTCGGACGTTTGTTCCCGAACAACGGTGGTATTCTGGAGTGCGTGGAAGGCGGATATGCGCATATTCGTTCCGGCGATGTAGTCGGCTGGGTCGATGCATCCTATATCTGTTATGGTGAGGCACTGCTTACATTGCCCTCCAACATGAGACTGTTTGTACGCGCAGAGAAACTGTTCCTGCGTGAGGCGCCGAGCGTCGAAGCGAATGCATTACGCAAGGTTTCTCTGGCGGATGTTTTGCCCGTGACCGGCATCCCCGAGTGCGGCGGCTGGGTTCAGACCGTTTATGACGGAAGGACATGCTATGCCAGCGCGGATTTCGTGACCATCGATGTGGGCGAAGGCGTGGGTGTAACGATCGCGGAGATCCATCGTGAAGAAGAGTCACGCGCAGCCGAAGAGGCAGCACGTTTGGCGGAAGAAGCACGTCAGGCCGAATTGGCGCGTCAGGCTGAGGAATCCCGTAAGGCAGAAGAAGACCGGAAAGCCGAGGAGGCTCGTCTGGAAGCAGAAGCAGCCCGTCTGAAAGCGGAAGCCGAAAAGGCAGCCCAGGCGGCAGCGGAGGAAGCGAAGCGGACCATCGTAGATATGTCTGCACGCTACACCGGTTCGACAAAATATGAAGGTGAAATGGTCTCCATTAACGAGATCGAGATCACAGTGCTTTATAAAGACGGCCATACGGTGAAGAACCCGGCCGGATGGGTGTGTGAACTGGTTGGAGTTCCGCTCGTGACCGGCAACATTCCGATGACTGTTTTGTATGGGGCGTTCACCAGTACGATCACAGTACCCGTGATCGCACGTCCTACACAGCCGGCACCGACGACAGCGGCTCCTACGCAGCCCGTGGAAACAACGCCTGCACCTACGCAGCCGGTTGAGACCACGGCAGCACCTACACAGCCTGTGGAAACGACACCTTCACCTACGCAGCCGGTTGAGACACAACCTGCGCCTGTGCGTGACACTGTCCGTGAGAAGATCGATCAGTACATAGCTGCAGGAGCTCCGAACCGCGGAGCGATCTATCCTTCTGCTGAGGAGATCAAATGGATGGCCTACACGATCCGTCTGGAAGCTGGCCACGAGTCGCAGGAAGGCAAATTGGCTGTGGCCAATATCATCCTGAACCGTCTCTATTCCTCCAGATACAGTACGATCCATGATGTCATTTTCGCGCCGAACCAGTTTAATGTAGCGCAGCCGAACGAAAACGGAATTTCGAAACTGGATGTCTGGATGGCGGAAAAGAACACATCCAACGACGAATACCTGCAGGCATGTTATGAGGCAGCCTATCAGGCGTGCGCCGGATATAACAACATCGGTTCTCACTACTTCTTCTGTAACCTGAAGAGTGCGAACTCCAACAACAAGTGGGTGAAGATGAAGAGTTATATGATCATCGGAAATCACGTCTTTTATTCGACAAAATAGGTTTTCATACTTGACAAATGAAAGTCAAATGAGATAATATGAGATATACGTTTCTCTTGCACGAGCGAAACGTATATTTTCATTTTTCTGAGATTTATAAAAGGTCTCGGCGTGCATTTCGCCAGGCATCACCGGCGGGAGAGATCTTGTATGAGAAAGGGGGATATTCCCATGAAGCATTTGAATTTGACCGGTCGCAGTTTTCTGACCCTTAAGGATTTCACGGCAGAGGAGATCGCATATCTTCTCGATCTGGCCGCTTATTTAAAGGATAAAAAGAAGAAGGGCATCCGAGGCAAGAGTCTGGCAGGGAAAAATATCGCCCTTATGTTCGAGAAAACATCTACACGTACCCGTTGCTCATTTACCGTAGCAGCGATCGATGAGGGCGCGCATCCCGAGTATCTCGGTAAGGACGAGATTCAGTTCGGTAAGAAGGAAAATGTCAAGGATACCGCGCGTGTTTTGGGACGTATGTTTGACGGTATCGAGTTCCGCGGTTTCTCCCACGAGACCGTGGAGATGCTCGCGAAATATTCAGGCGTTCCGGTATGGAACGGCCTGACCGATGATTTCCATCCGACACAGATCCTGGCGGATTTCCTCACCATGCGTGAAGTATTCGGCGACATCACCGGAAAGAAGTTTGCTTTTGTCGGCGACGGCAGAAATAATATGTCGAATTCCCTGATGATCGGATGCACCAAGATGGGACTGCACTGTGTGATCATTGCCCCGAAGGCTCTCTGGCCTAAGGAGGATCTGGTAGAGCTCTGTCAGTCCTATGCGAAAGTTTCCGGCGGTTCCCTGACGATCACCGAGGATACTGCAGCTGTTGCAGGCGCAGACGTGATCTACACCGACGTTTGGTGCTCCATGGGTGAGGAAGATAAGGCGGCAGAGCGAGTTGCCCTTCTGTCCCCGTATCAGGTAAATCAGAAGTTGATGGATGCTTCCGGTAAGAAGAGCACCATCTTTATGCACTGCCTGCCTGCCGTTCGGGGCAATGAGGTCACCGATGATGTCATCGAGGGACCGCAGTCTGTAGTCTTCGATGAGGCAGAGAACCGCATGCACACCATTAAGGCGGTCATGGTTGCTACTCTCGGAAACCTGGACGAGGTCTGACCGGTCTTTTGACGGACACTTTGTAGTTTTTAGATGTGAAACGAAAGGAGTCCCATGCGTTACGGAACCATTTCCTCCATAGGCAAACGCAGACGGCGCCACATGGATGTTACGCTGGAACTGGCCTGTGTCGCCGTGATCATCATGGCGATCCTGGTTGCAGTGGATACGGAGTTTTTCTTCTTCCTGTTCTGCCCGCTGTTTTTGATCTCGGGCTGGATCACTTTATATCGCAGCCTGTTTTCGGAGGCGACCGGCCGCGAGCGACAGCGCCAGAAATTGCACCGTCTGATCGGCGGCGTAATGTCGGTCGTGCTGTTTTTGCTGGCAGTCGTCAGTGGTATATTGATCATAAAGTGGAGATAAGATACACCATAGGATAGAGACGGATCGGTCGAAGGCGTGAACCGAAGTGTGGCCGGATCTGTAAGAAATGAGGCTTTTCATGCAGGATGATGCTAAACTGGAAGACGTAGCAGGGCACAGCGCTGACGGCGACGTGATCATGTGCGCGGCCAATTCCTACACCCAGAAGTATTTTCTGGATCCCCGGTTTTCCCATATGCCGGACAACATTAAAGACGATATAAAAATCCTGAGCGTGGCATTTACCGAAGAGTGCGGCGGTATCTTTCTCATGTCATTTGACGACGAGGGCAATTTAAATCTCTCTTCGTATGCGGATGAAAAAGACTATTTGTACGATGAGATCAGCGCAGGCTTATACATCAACAAATATCGCATGGAGAACCGCGAACTGTTTGAAGCGCTGGAGACCTATTATAAGATCGTTTTCCTGGATCAGGGTCTGGATGAAGTGTGAGGAGACGAGAATGAGCTTTTCCATCGGAAAGATCAAAATACAAACGCCTGTGGCGCTGGGCCCCATGGCCGGTGTGACAGACCGCGCGTTTCGCGGCATTTGCCGTGAGATGGGCTGCGGCCTGACCTATACCGAGATGGTCAGCGCCAAGGCGCTTTTTTTTAAGAATGTAAACACGAAGCAGCTTTTGGATGCCGATCCCGACGAACACCCGATCGCGGTGCAGATCTTCGGTTCGGATCCGGATGTGCTTGCGAGCGAAACGCAGAAACTGGCACAAAGCGGTGCGTTTGATATCATTGACCTGAACATGGGATGTCCGGTGCCGAAGATCGTGAATAATCACGAGGGCAGCGCACTTATGAAAGAGCCGAAACTGGTGAAGGAGATCCTCACGGCCATGGTGCAGGCTGCCGGTCCGGTTCCGGTCACGGTAAAAGTCCGCAAAGGCTTCGCGGGCGATGCTTCCGGACGGGTCACGGTCGGCGCGGATGCGGTCGAGATCGCGAAGATCGCGCAGGACTGCGGCGTTGCGGCGATCGCTGTACACGGACGGCTGCGCGAGCAATACTACAGCGGTAAGGCCGACTGGGATTGCATTGCCCGTGTGCGCGAAGCGGTTTCGATCCCTGTGATCGCAAACGGCGATATTTTTTCGGCACAGGACGCACTGAACTGCCGCGAACATACGGGCTGTGAGGCGTTCATGCTGGCGCGTGGTGTTCAAGGCAATCCCTGGCTGTTTCGCGAGGTCGTCGCTGCGTTAAACGGGGAGCCCGTACCTCAACGGCCGGATATTGACGAGATCTGTGACATGATGCTTCGTCATATGGAACGGCTGGCGCAGTTTAAGGATGATCACACCGCTCCGATGGAGATGCGAAAACATGTGGCCTGGTACACGACCGGGCTTCCGCATGCAACTTCCTTACGTCGCCGGGTCAATGCGACGGAGACGAAGGAGGCGCTCGCCGAACTGATCGAGGAGTTTCGCCGGGAAGTGAAAGAGCACGGCGTGTGAGATACTATGGGCAGGCTTTTTGGAGACACTTCATCTGACCGGCCGCTTCTTAGGGAAGATGATTGCAATTAAAGGAAGCCGATCGCTTCGGAAATGAATAAAACATTTGCGTGAGATCCACGTGGAATCGTGCTGAAATAATCAGGAGAAAACCGAGAAAATCATCTTGACATTTGCCGAGGTGTTATCTATAATACTTAACATGTGTATAAAGCGCTATAAGTAGATTTGCGATTTATATAACGGTTCCGACCGGGTGAAACTCGGACGGATGCAATACCGGATGTCCGGTACAAATACAGGAGGATGTTTTCCATGGCAGAAAATAAGATCATTACTTACAGTGGCCTTAAACAGTACGAGGAAGAGCTTCACAACCTTAAGGTATACCGCAGAAAAGAGGTTGCACAGAAGATCAAAGAAGCTCGTGAACAGGGCGACCTTTCCGAGAACGCCGAGTACGATGCAGCGAAGGATGAGCAGCGCGATCTCGAGTCCCGTATCGAGGAGCTTGAAAAACTCCTGAAAAACGTTACGGTCGTTGACGAAGAGGATATCGAGAAAGATAAAGTCAGCGTTGGCTGTAAGGTAGTTCTGTATGATTTTGAATATGATGAAGAATTAGAGTTTTCCATCGTCGGATCCACGGAGGCAAACAGCAGCCTCATGATGATCAGTAACGAATCGCCTCTGGGCCGCGCCCTTATGGGCCGCAAGGTCGGCGATACGATTTCTTACGAGATCGACGACGGAGTAGCAGAATACAAGATCATGAACATCATGATCGGATAAGGAGTCATTATGGCGGAGCAGACAAAGGAAACCAATGTAGAAAATGTGGACATTAACCAGCTTCTTAAGGTAAGAAGAGAGAAACTGGCGGAACTTCAGGCAAACGGTAAGGATCCGTTCACCATCACCAAATACGACGTGACCGCGCATTCCATGGATATCAAGGATAACGTAGCGGAGTATGAAGGCAAAACGGTATCATTGGCCGGACGTATGATGTCCAAACGTATCATGGGTAAGGCTTCCTTTGCAAACATCAGCGACCTCAAGGGAAACATTCAGTTGTATGTTTCCAGAGATTCGCTCGGTGAGGATCCGTATAAGGAATTCAAGAAGCTCGATATCGGCG
>ONPC01000050.1 GCA_900319565.1 uncultured Eubacteriales bacterium
GGTCTTCGCGTGGTTCGCGAAGATGATCTCGACCTCAGCGCCTGCCTCGGTGATGATGTCGGAATAATACTGAACGTAGTCAACACCGGTGAACTCGTGCTTGTTCTCGCCGAAGAACTCACGATAACGCTCCAGCGTCAGAACGTCGGAGTACGGGTTGATGCCTGCCTCGTCCAGCTGGTCGATGGAAATGAGCGCATTGCCCACCTCGTCGGAAGGATAACTGAGCATCAGAACGACCTTCTTGCAGCCCATAGCGATACCCTTCAGATTGATCGCGAAACGGTTTCTGGACAAAATCGGGAAAATAACGCCCACAGTGCCGCCGCCGAGTTTCGCGCGAACGTCGTCCGCGATGTCGTCTACGGTCACGTAGTTGCCCTGGGAACGAGCCACGATGGACTCGGTCAATGCGATAACGTCACGGTCACGCAGCTCAAAATTCTCGCTCTTAGCAGCTTCGAGAACGCTCTCTACCGTAATGTCGACCAAATTATCTCCTTCGCGGATGATGGGGCCGCGAATACCTCTGGAAACTGTACCAACACGTCTTTCCATTTTAACCACCTCTCTCCGGCAACTCTGCCGTATCTCATAAAGGGATTCGTGAAGCGAAGCCCTGTCCGTCAAAATCCTCTGCACCGCAGATCCTTTTGACATCTAAGCTTTGCACAGCAAAGCTATTTCATTCGATCTTCGATCTCTCTCAAATACCTGTCAACCGAAGTGTTTGCCCAAATGCCGAGCCTCTTTCGCGACCGAAAAACGCGTCAAAAACTGCTGCCGAGCAAACAGCGCCTTATACATTATACATATAAGGCGCTGAATATGCAAGTAAAAAATCACATGGATTCTTCATGAAAAACGTGCTTTTTGAGTCTTTTTGTTCCGTAGGCGCTGCTTTGCGGCTACACGTGCCGTCACCGTCAGAACCAGTGCCCCGACGATCAACGTCCATGTGTAAGCAGGCTGCCAGTCGAATACTTCGATGTACGCTCCCTCTACACCCTCCCGGATCAGGAAGTTTAAAGTCCAAATGGCGCCCCAAGCGATCAGACCCGAATAGACCGCCGCCCGCACTGCCGACATAAAGTGCCGGAAGGTAAAGGCCGAAACGAAATCCTTTCCGGATACGCCGAGCGACCGAAGCATCCGGATCTCGCTTTCATTGCCCCGGACCGAAATTCTCGCGTGAGCCATCATGCACAGAACACTGATCACACCCAAGCCGGCCGTGATCAACCAAAAGCCTTGAAGCCACTGTTTTGACATTTCCTTCAGTTCGTGGATTCCATCCGTAAATGACTCATCAAACCGGTAGCCCAGCTGCGTCGCCTCCTGCACCAGATCTCTGTAATCCGTCACATCCACGCAGTTCAAAAGATAACCGTCATAGAGATAATCCGAAAGGTATGCCTGCCGGATCTCCTCGAAGGCCTCATCACTGATCCGATAATCGATCACATGGGTATCATATTCGGGATCATACCCCACGACGCTATCGGGACATACTCCGACGACCTTCACCCCGGTCGGGAAAAACTCCTCCATGTTCATGGAGTCCGAATAGTAGCCGTTGTATTCTTTTGCATGCCAGTTAACTAATTCAAACGGTTGATCCAAAAAATCCGCGTCGAACAGATCTCTGTTCCACAGATACATCTGGTTCGAGATCAGTATCTCATCGCGCTCCTGCGGCATCCGTCCATACAGAAGGTCTCTTTCCGAAACGCTGTCCGTTCCCGCGATCACCATATCCCTGTATGCGTTCTCAAAAATCTCTGCGTCCGTAAGTTTCAGCCACTCTGCATGTCTCATTCTGGCGGTCAATGCTTCGCGGTCGATCACCACGACCGCATAGTAGTATCTCCGTTCCGTCTGCTCTGCCGATGTACCACTACTGAATTGCAGTTGTGTGTCGACCCCGTGCTCCGTGAAGTCCGTCGAATAGATCCCGCAGACGCGATACTCTCCCATAGAAGACGTGATCGGATCGCCGAGCGAAACCTGCAGGACCTGCGCCAGATAATCCGAGATCAGGGCCTCATCTTCGCTTTTGGGAAACCCTCCCTCTGCGATGGGGAACAGTGTCGGATCATTTTCCTTTAGCGCCGCAAACGTCGCATCATAATAAGACCGATTGAGCTGATCACCCTCGTAGGTAAACAGCCACTGCTCCGTTATCACCGGGATCGCCTCTTTTCCGGTCTGCTCCGCAACCTTCCGAATCCGGTCGGAATAATATGGACCTGATTTTATCAAGGTCTTCCATTCCTCGCCTCCTTCGGAATAGGAGCTCTCGATCCCGCCGGCCAGAACCATCGGCTGATACTTATTGAAATACTTCGTTATCAATTCCTGCTCGTTATATTTTTCGGCCGTAAGTGTAACGATCGCCGCCAAAAACATGAGCATGAACAGGAAAATGAGTCCTCTCCGATCGGCGCGGTTCTTCCTCCCGAAGCGGTGCGACATACAGATCCGATCCCTAAGCGAAAGCCTCTTCGCACGTACATCCGACCGACCCGGGATGGTTTTTTCCACCTCCCGAACAGCCTTCATTTCCTCCGTCCTTCTGAGAGCGAAGTTTTGTTTATGCTTTGTTTCCTTCTCCTGTACCTTTACGATCTTTCCGGCTTGAACGCAGGCCACCAAGTCAAACGGGGAGTTTTCATCTGCCTGCCCGGGTATGTTCACCTGCTCCGTTACGATCACTACGAGACGCGTTTTAGCGATCTGCTGCAAAAGCGGCAGGATCTCCTCTATGGTCCCCGTGTTTGAATTTTGTTTTGGCTCCTCGATCAAAAGGATTCGCGGATCCTTTATCAAGGCGCGCGCAAACGCCACCAACCGGCATTCCCGCGCGGTCAGTTTCGACGCCTTTACCTTTTCACAGTGTTCCAGTCCGACAAAAGTCAAAACCCTGTCGACCCGATCCCGGATATCCTCCCTCGATCTGCCTTCCCACTTCTGGATTCGCAGAGCGATCTCAATATTTTGACTGACCGTCATCTGCGGGATCAGAGCGGCCTCCCGCAGCACGATACCGATATCAGTATTCCTAAGTTCATCCGCTTCCCATTCCTTCCTGCCGTCCACGCTCCAGTCTTCGTCGATCCCCTCCTCCAAGAGGCAGATCAAGCCTTTTTGCGGAAGCGACGATGACATCAGAATATTTTCCAGCGTCAACATAGTATGCCTTCCTTTCTGCCGTGAGCCCACAGACTCCGACAGCTCTATTTTAGCATGGGACAGCTTCCGGATTCCGAAGGAATTCAGTACTTTCTCTTACGGATTCCTTACTTGTCATTTCGGCGAATGATATCGATTGGTTTTTGTTTTTCCATCTTTCGGATCGGTATATATGCCGCCAAAACGCAAACCAAAAAGGTGATTGCGACCAACACAAACTCCGTTAAATGATCCCAGATGATTATGTCAAATACACGCTCTGTCAGATCTTTCTGATATAACACGTTAACATATTTCATGAACGCCACTGAAAATGCCAAGGAGAGCATTATCGATATTCCATAGACCACAAAAGACTCAATGGCAAAAATAGCCGACACATCTCCTTTAGACACTCCGAGGGCACGCAAAATACCGATGTTTTTGCTGTTATTGCGAATGGATGCACCGATATAACTGATCATATTAAGGATCGTCACCATGCTGACAACAGCAAGAATGATCCACAAAACCGGAAGCATCTCGGTCACCATGGCCTTGAAATCGTAAATCTGATAAGCCGCCGGCTCATCAAAGCGGTACTCTTTTTCAGCCGCATGATACACCAGATCCCTGTATTCATTGATATCCAGACAATTCAACAGGTACCGGTCAAAGTTGTAATGATCTCGGTAAGCCGTTTTTATCTCTTTGAACTTCTCATCCGTGATCAGATAGTCCGCGTATACCGGCATATCCTCGGAACAAACGCCCACAACCGTCACACCGTCCGGGAAGAATTCCGCCATATTTAAGGCATCGGTATTACAGTCATTATAATCTTCTGCGTGTATATCCACGTAATAATATCGTGCGTTCCCGTCTTTGATCCGGCCTTCCGTGATTCCATACCTTACCGCCATATTCTCCGAGATCAACACCTCGTTTTCCTTCTGCGGCAGGCGCCCCATGAGCAGCTTTTGTTCCTGCATAAGCTCTACGGAACCAAATGTACTGCGGCTCTCGGATGATTCTACGTAGGAACGCGGATACTCACTGACGAAAAACAAAGACATCGGCAGCGTCAGCCGCTCCATCCGGTCTATATAAGCGTCCAGCGCCTCCTTACGCATCGCTGCCACGGCATAACGATAGCGAAGGAAATGATTGGTATAGTCGCTTCCGCCTTCGAACCGAAGTTTCTTTATCAGGTCATACGCAACATAATCCGTATGAATGATACCACTGACCGTAACCTTTCCGACCGTTGAGTCCAGTTTATCCCCGTATTCAACATGAAGTTCATGTGCCAAAAAATCCGTGATCGCGATCTCGTCATTATTCTCCGGAAGGTGTCCTTCCGACACGGGAAATGCATCAAGATTCTCTTTCGTCAGGCCTGCCATGGCCACATTTGAATACCCGGTATAATTCTCCGTTTCCATGTCACCAAGCAGATCTTGTTCGGAAAGGATCGGAATCAATTCGTGTCCGGTGTCTTTTGCCAGTTCATTTGACAGATCAACATAAAACGGTCCGGATTTCAGAGAAGAAGACCGTGTCTGATATAAAATATTCACATAGCTTCGATCCACAGATCCCGTAAGATTCTCGGGTTGATACCGGTCAAAATACCGGGTCAAAACTCTTCGGTCATCGTAACGGGTAATAAAGGCTGCCGCAGTCAAAAGGAGCAGTGTCAGTGACATCAGTGCGATCGTTACCGCCAGACGCACCTTACTTCTGCGCATAAACAACCACGAAAAATACAGCTGATCCTTTAATTTCAGCCGTTTTGACGTCACATGTTCTCGGTCAGGAATAACCTTATCCTGCGCTTGTTTCTGTTCTTCTCCGGACGGATCGTGATCCTCATTCATTTCTGATGCAGCAGGATAAACTGCACGAACCGTGATCCCGGCCTCCTTAAATCCCGGAGTCAACACAACTTTTTCAGCCAACTCCGCTACTTCCTCCGCCGAAAGCCTCTTATGCCCTTCGTCCTCACTGCCTTTCCGGGAAATGACCACATCAAACGAACGGTTTGAGGCCGTCTCGGATTTCGCTTCCGCATGGACAATCCGGCCGTCGCTGATGTTCAATACGGAGTCACCGTATTTCTCCGCAGCCGCCGCATCATGAGTAACCAGGATCACCAGCCGGGTCTGCGAAATCTTCTTTAATAAATCGAGCACGACGGCTCCGGTCTTCGCATCCAGATTTCCGGTCGGTTCATCTGCCAGAATGATCTTCGGATTTTTGATCAATGCGCGTGCGATCGCTATCCTCTGACGTTCTCCGCCGGATAGTCTGGAAACCAGGCGGTCTTCATATCCCTCCAGACCGATATACTCCATCATCCGGTGAATGCGTTCTCGAATATCCTCTTCGGTCTTACCTTCCCAATCCTGGATCTTCAGCGCTGCCTCGATATTTTGGTAAACCGTCATTTCCGGAACCAGATTATAACTTTGGAAGATAATTCCGATGTCGGTATTCCGCAGCGCGTCTAATTCCCGTTCCGTCATCTGCGCCATATTATGACCGTCTATGATCACATCGCCCGAGTCATAGGAGTCAAGACCGCTGATCGCATTCAGCAGGCTGGTTTTGCCACAGCCGCTCTTCCCCAGTATAAAGAACATTCCCTGTTTCGGGAACGAAAAGGAAACCCCGGCTACCGCCGGGATCTCCCGATCCTTTACCTTGTAGGTTTTGAATAAATCTTTAATCAACAACATAGTCTAAACTTATAAAGGCAAACCATTTGGTTAGGAATTCATGTAAATCATAAATGCCATTTGTGTCAGGATCACTTCATCAAGCATGTCGCCTCTCTCATTGGCATCCTCTTCAGTCCACATGCCGTTTCCTCGGATGATCCTCCCTTTTTCATTTGTATATTCAACTGCGATTTCGATCATGTTCTCTACCTTAGCCGATGGCCCGCAATCCGGTTGATCCCATGCATTCAGGTATTTCCTTCCAAAGTACAGAACCGCCGCGCCGGGGACCTGAATGTAGTCATTTATACATTGTATTTCCTCGTCTGTCAATATGATTGAACCATCCAGATCATTTATTACAAGGTATGAAAACTTACGATCTTCAGGCCGTTTTATTGTTTCAGCAGATATCGATGAAAGTTTACGGAACTTGACCATCTCCGTATTCAAGTCAATGTCCGCTCCGTACAGCATAGCATCCATCCGATTTTCATAGATGATTTGAGCATCTTCTTCTGCGCTGCTTGGAGTTTTTTTGTTTCCAAATGGCATTGGCAACACTTGAGCGGCCACAAGAAATGCATAACATGCCACCGCAGCAATCAGGCTTATCGAAATAATCGTTTTTCTACCCATAATGACACCTCAACCTCAATATGGCATATAAAAAATCACCGTTCGGAAGCTATCTGCATAGATATCTCTATTATAAAGCCTTCTGGTTGCTCCACCCGGTTTGCTTGAATAGAGTTTAAATTCTGCATCCACCATAATTCGTGCTTAATATTTTGAATTTGTTGTTCGGATAGAATAAGCCATTAACTGTTCACTCGGATCATAACAATACTTAGAGAATAGAGCTGTCCGGGTGTCAGGGTAAATGTGAGCCGTTTAGCGTAACGCTCGCCCACCTGACAAGTGCGTGCACATGCTCCTCTTTGCATATTGAGAGCATAGGATTCACTCACTTTGCCGCAGTCCTCATGTATTTCTTTCAATATATAACCGAATGCTAGATATAATAACATCTCCAAGGATCTCTTTTCGAATTTTATACGCCTCCTCTTCTCCGGCGCCCCAAAAACCTACGGTTGTGAACGGCATCCCTTTTTCCCAGGTATACTCTATACATGTATTCCCGACTACATCCTGATAGGAACCGGTTTGATCCGGCATCTTCCACGCGTCGCCGTATTGGGTGCCGATGTATAGCATAGGAATCCTTCTATCCGTGATACATACTTCCACAAAATCAATCTCTTCCTGCGTCAGTTCCAGTCGTCCTTCTCGATCTACGATGACTATAAAAGGCGAAGAACCTTTCGCTCCGGCATGGATCGTGTCGGCATCCAGCCGATCAACCTTTCTGTAATGGGCTTCATATTCAAAGGGAACATCCTCTCCGCGGATGATAATATCGATCTTGTGGTCGCGAACCATCTTATACCCCCATGCCAAAGACCCCTCGATCTCTTCTTCGTTTCTCTCCTTCGAAAAGAGGGGAATAACCCCCGTCAGGGCGAGAATCAGAAATACGATCAGAAGCAGTACAGGAAGCAAAATGATACAGAGTTTTTTTTTCATAGTTTTCGCCTTTCTGCCATAAATTCAGCTTCTATCGAGGAAGCGGCGGGATTACTATCACGCTCACTTCCACCGAGGGATCTCCGCTAAGTTGACTGGCTGACTTGCTTGGTTCGCTGTTAAAGATATCAAACGCAGCCTCCAGAATCATAGAACGTTTATATGAAACCTTTGGAGTCAGATACGTAAAGCTTGCGTTTTGCAACGATGTATTATACGCATATACATCAAACACTCTCCAGTCGTCCTTTTTTTCCTTTCTGTTGTAGATAAACTTCAGGTCAACCTTGTTTTGTACATAAGAGGATCGGTTCTGTACTTCCAGCGCACTCATCGTATAACTCCTACTGGATGTGATAGCTGTCGACCCAGTTATGGAAGATGAAATACCGGAAGACGAACTGCCCGCCGAATAAGAACTGGTCGTGCTGGTTCCGTTAGATACGGATACATTCCCGGCGATCGACTGAGGGTTTACGCTCGTCAGCAGATCGCAGCTGGCAGGGTTGGACGCCTTAATCCAGAAATGCTTTGCATATCCGAACTTTTTGTTGCTCCCCATTCCCCTCATAGTTATTTGGAACATAGTAGTGTCTTGATGGCAATACGTGCTTCCAACCACTACGGGCGCATTCAATCTCGCAAACCCATAATAAGCAGTTGCCTCGCCAATCAGTTGCCCCTTGTACTGTGCTCGAAAATCAATGCGCGGTTTCCAATTGATATCTCTATATGCGGATTGATCAACATTAAAACCAAAAGAAGCGCTGGCCGGATTTGATGCTCCGGCATCTGCTCTGCTCCCCGGTACACTGATCATCATAACCGCAGCGCTCGCGACTGCAATCATTTTACGCAATAAACAATGCTTCGTGTTTCGTTTCATTTTTCTTAGTTCCTCCTGCTTTTTGATTTCACGCCCTCTAATTCCTTCCTTGGGCAATTTTATTATATCATATCCGCAGGTGTTTGTATAGCAATTATTTCATGGATTTTGCTAGGAAAATAGAGTATAAAGTCAAAGCGAGAATACAACGTAACGACCCACTTTTTATTCGATTCCTTCCCACCAATGTTCGCGATGGTTGGACAGATCGTCAAATTCGACGGTCTCGCCGATCTTCGGCGTGGTGAGCGGCAGCCCCAAGCGCTCGGCCTCCTTCGTCAGGCGGATGATCGGGTCATCCCAGGAATGGTTCCCCAGGCAGAAGGCACCCCAGTGGACCGGGAGGGCCTGCTTCGGAGCGATCTGCGCGATGGCCTGCGCGGACTCTTCGGGGAACATGTGACACTGCGACCAACCTTTGTCGTACTGGCCGTCTTCGACGAGCATGAGGTCGATCTCGCCGAACTTCTCATGGACGCGCTCAAACACATCATAATATCCGGTATCACCGGTGTAGTAAACGCTGTGGTTCGCGTCTGCAAAATGAACGCCGCCCCAGAGGGTCGCGTAGTTCCTGAGCGGATTGCGGCCGGAATAGTGCTGTCCGGGTGTCAGGGTAAATGTGATGCCGTTTAACGTAACGCTCTCCCACCAGGCCAGCGCGTGCACGTGTTCCTCTTCAAACCCCCAGCCGAGCAAGATCGTGTCGACGCCGAGCGGGACCACGACCTCCTTCACGCGGTCGCGAATCACCTTCAGGGTCTGGTAGTCCATATGATCGTAGTGATCGTGTGACAGGAACAAAACGTCGATCTCCGGAACATCCTCGGGCTTTAGTGCAACCTCGGAGAAACGCTTGGTTCCGACGAAGCTCACCGGCGATGAGTAGGTCGTCAGGACCGGATCCATGAGGATATTGACCGCGCCCATCTGGATCAGCGAGGAAGAATGTCCCAGCCAGGTGACGCGAAGTTCGCCCTCTCCGGCGCGCTCGATATGGTCACGTCGGATGACCGGGATCTCGTCGTCCGGAGTTCTGCGAGAGCTCTTTTTATCCCACTTTCCGGTCAGCAGCTCAAAATCGTTTTCATTATGGAACTTCCCGTCCGAAAACAGGGACGTCTTTTGTGCGAACAGTTCACGCTGCTCCCGGCCGGGAAGCTTTCCAACGCCCGGATAGAACAGCAAAAACAACAGGCCGCCGATGATGACCACGACCAGAATCACAAAAAGAACGAGAAGGATCTTGCGTAAGATGCGAAAGAATTTTTTCATGACATACCTCCAAAGGATGGGGATCGTGGATCGCTAGACATTGACCCACGGATTACAAAGGATCCCCTCGGCATAACGCAGAGGGGATCGCGAGTTTGTCGTCTTCTATTCAGTCCTGCAGGGCAGCAAGTCACCGTCCTAGAAAAACTTCACGCCCATCAGCAGACGCATAAGCAGGTTGTTGTTGTACATGGTTCCGAGGAGATTGTTCTCCATGATCATCTTCTGGCAGTCTGCAAAGAATTTCACTGTGGGAAATGCAGAAACCAGGATGAAGAAAAACCAGAGGATCACCACGCCGTAAATGAAGCCGAGCAGGGCGCCGGCCAGATGGTTCAGGCCGTTGATGATCGGCAGCATAGACGCAAAATCCAACAGATAGATCAAAATGT
The DNA here is from genome assembly GCA_900319565.1 of uncultured Eubacteriales bacterium. GTDB lineage: Bacteria > Bacillota > Clostridia > Lachnospirales > Lachnospiraceae > UBA1201. Next base: position 10,035 of record ONPC01000050.1, read on the forward strand.
GCAGGGCGATCAAAAGGACCAGGAATACGCTCACGTAAACGACTGCGTCGATCACCATGGCAGTGATGAACTTCGTGAGAAAGGCCGGGAATTTGTCAACGCCGAGCTGCTCATAGGTCTCTTTGTTGTTGTGGGCTACGATATGCTTCGTGATACGCTCCGGAAGCGGCAGGTCCCGAATCGCTTTGTTTTGCCGTTCTAAGTCTTCTTCACCCGGCATGATCTTGACGTTCTCATTTATGAAGGTCTCGATCCTCTTTTCGACCGACTTTCCGATACCGGAGTCGGCGACCTTATCCGAGATCGGTCCGCCGAGGAAATAAGCTCCGACGAGCGCCAAAAGCAAAGCAAACGTGCTTAGAAGCATCCGGAAAAAGCCCACTGCAAAACCGATCACGGTCATGCCGGCTACCAAAACGATGGCACTGATAAACATCCAGTTCATGCCGCCGGAAGCCTGCTCTGCTGCCTGCGTTGCGGCCTCTGTGGCGGCGTCAACCGTCGCCTGGGAGGCCAGTAATATAGAATTCAACATAAAAACTATCACCACTCTTTAAATTGCAAAACCGGACGGCAGCCTAGAAATGTCTGGCCTTCAGGATGAGCCAGCCGTCCTTATTGAACTTGCGGCCGAACGCGCTCGCGAAGAGGTTCTTCACCGTGAAACGGTCCGCCTCATGCTCGGCATCATCTACGATCTCCTTCAGCAGCGTCTCGAACACGATCTCGTCGTGGTCAATGCGATCCTGCAGATATTCTTTGATCAGATATTCGGCGCCCGGAGCGATCACGCACTCCAAAGCTTCGGCATATTCTTTCATAAACTCGAACCATTCGTCCGCAGTCTTCTCTTCGTACTCATAGCGCAGAACGAAGATCAGCCCCAGTTCGGGACGGCGTGCGAACAGTTTTCTCAGGCCCTCGTCGGTGTCAATGATCACGACGATGGCGTTTTCATAGTGTTTGCGGAACTGGAGGAGTTCATTGACCAGTTCCTCGGAAAGCGAACCTGCGTGTTCGATGACGAGGAGAACGTCCTCCAGGCGTTCTTCCTGTACGAGCAGACCGTTTTCGTTGAGTTTCTCAGCCGTCGTACGCGCCAGTTTCGACGGACGCTCGCTCTCCTTCGGCAGACGTTTCAGCAGTTCGATCGCATAGGCGAGTCCCTTCTGCTCGTTGTCGCAGGTGATGGCGAAGCAGACTTCGTCTGCCACGGGTTCTTTTATCTTCTTTTCATCGACGTTGATGTCACCGAGCTGGCTGCGAACAGCCTGGCCGACCGGTGTTTCCGCAACTTCATCGACCTCTTCGACAGCCTCCGGCGTGGTCCCTGCTTCTTCAGCAGCATCGGAAACCTCGGCGGCTTCGACCGTCGCTACCGCAGCCATAGGGATCTCCTGCCCCTGATCTTTCAGTTCGATCATCTCTTCGAGCGCCGCCTGCTCCATCACGGTCCGATAGGTTTCCTCGAAGGCTGCTTCATCCATATCGCCCTGGAAAACGCTGGTATAGCTCTGCTCCGGCGCCGGCATCTCCGGTCCGGGGATGTCGATCAGGCCGACTTCCTGCTCAAATTCCTGCAGCTCCAAGTTGTGGCTCAGGTTCTTTGAAACCTCTGCCAGAATATCTTCACCCTGTGCTTTATCAATATCGACTTCCGGCTCTTCCTGCAGTTCCTCTGCGTCCTTTACATAGGCCTCATCGAAGCTCTCCAGAGAGTCGCTGCTCTGCGTATCGGGTTCGGCGTTTTCTTCCTCAGCGACCGGTTCCCCGGCAGGAATTTCTTCCTGCTCCGAAGCCTCCTGCTCATAGGCACTTTCTGCCGGCTGTGCATCGTGGCTGTGGATCATGTTCAGGATCGCCTGCTTCTGTGCAGCCGTCAAAAATCCTGTGTCGCCCTTCTCTTTCTTTCGGTCGCTTCTTAATGCCGCCTGTGCTTCCTCGGAAAATGCTTCCTCCGCAGCCTGAGCGGTCTCTGCAACCTCTTCTGTAGCCTCTTCTGTAGCCTCTGCGAATGCTTCTTCCGCAGCCTGGGCAGTCTCTGCAACCTCTTCTGTAGCTTCAGTGAATGCTTCCTCTGCAGCCTGAGCAGTCTCTGCTACCTCTTCTGTTGCTTCAGTGAATGCTTCCTCCGCAGCCTGAGCAGTCTCTGCTACCTCTTCTGTAGCTTCAGTGAATGCTTCCTCCGCAACCTGGGCGGTTTCTGCAACATCTTCTGTAGCTTCAGTGAATGCTTCCTCCGCAGCCTGAGCGGTCTCTGCTACCTCTTCTGTAGCTTCAGTGAATGGTTCCTCCGCAGCCTGAGCGGTTTCTGCAACCTCTTCTGTCGCCTCTGCGAATGCTTCCTCTGCAGCCTGAGCAGTTTCTACAGTCTCTTCCACTACAGCCGCCGCTTCATTGGCCTCCTGCTCCAGAATATCCTCGTCGTAACGAACATAGACCTGTTCCTTACGGGTGAAATCCGAAAGCGTATCATCAAAATCTTTCTTCGGTTTTTCCTCGGTCTCGTTTCCGCCCGAGATAATGTTGCTTATATTCGATGCGAGGCTCGACTGGGTGTCCTCCATCATCGTGTTCAGTTTGTGCTCGCGGGCTTCCGGCGAGTTCGATGTCAGGATCTCTTCTTCCTTCAGTGCGATCTCCAGAAGTCTCTTGCGGCGCTGCTCGGCAGCTTCATAAGCCGCCTGCGCAGCTGCAACTCTCGCTGCCTCCTCGGCTTCCGCCTGCGCATTTACCTGCTGTGCCTCATACTCTGCATCCGGCTGGGCTGCATATTCGGCCTCTTGCGCATATTCCGTCGAAGGCTCCTGCGCGGTCGCTTCCTGCTCGGTGTCCGCCACGGGAAGCTGCGGCTTCCACGCTTCGGTAGAAGTTTCCTGCTGTTTCGCTACATCTACGATGCCGAGTTTCTCCGCACGTTTGCGCTCCTTTTCCAACTGACGCTCGACGTTCTCCCGCTCTTCTTCCTCCTGCTGAAGGCGCAGCGCTTCCTGCTCCTCACGGTACTTCTGCAGGTATTCCTCGCGGTGATCGTATTTCTCCTGCTGGAACTTATCGAGCGGCGCATACTGCTGCTTCAGTTCCATGGCTTCGATCACGTACTCGCCGTTACAGAACAGGAAAATGATCTCGTCACAAAGTTTAACACAGTCCGGAACGCGGCCGGCCTCAGCGTACAGCTGCGCCAGGCGAAGCTTCCACTCCTCGCTCATCTCCGAGGCGGTATATCTCTCCAAAAGGGCAATGCGACGCTCCACGGATACATTGCCCGCGGCCTCGTCGACTTTATATCGCATCAAATAGTACTCGGTATCCCGCGGCGCCAGATCATGAAATTCCTCGCAGTATTCTGCCGCGTTCCGGTAGTTTTTCGCCAGGATGGCGATATCCACTAGCCGCTTCAGGATCATGCGGCCCGGGTGCGCGTAATCGTATGCCTGAAGCAACAGATCGATCGCCTCATCATACTCGCCGCTCATAACGTACAGTTCAGCTACCTCTGAAAGCAGGCGGGGATTTTTTTCTTTTCCCCATTTCATCCCGTCCGCGATCTTCTTGGCCGTATCATACTCTTTCAACAGGATCAGTTTTCGTATCTGCTCCGTTTTGATTTCGTATTCGTACTTATCCACAGTTACACCTCTATAGTTCTCTTCTTCCTTCCAGTGCCCGAAGCAAAGTCACTTCATCGATGTATTCCAGGTCACCGCCGACCGGAACGCCACTCGCGATCCTGGTACACCGTACATCCCCGACGGCGCGAACGTAGTTTTTCACCATCATCGCCGTCGCCTCACCTTCCACACTGGAGTTCGTCGCCAGGATGACTTCCTTCACGCTTCCGTCCAAACGGGAAATGAGTTCCTTTAATTTTATATCATTCGGCCCGATATGTAAAGCAGGCGAAATGGCGCCGTGCAGCACATGATAAACGCCATTGTACTGGCCGACACGCTCGTACGCCACCATGTCCTGGGTCGACTCCACCACCATTACGGTGGAATGGTCACGCTTCGGGTTCCCGCAGATCGGGCACTCGTCACGGTCCGTCAGACACAGGCAGGTCTTACAGTACCGAATGTTCTTCCGGGCCTCCAGGATCGTCGAAGAAAGCTTCTCGACACGATCCACCGGAAGGTTGATCAGATAGAAGGCCATGCGCTGCGCGGACTTCTTTCCGATGCCCGGCAGGCGCGACAGCTCACTGATCAGATTCGTCAATTCCTCACTGAAATATTCCACAATTACTCCCCGCCGCAAATGGCGTAGATCGCCAGCGCAAAGGTCGCGCTGCCTTTAAGCAGGTCCTCCACCGCGATATGTTCGTCATCGCCGTGCAGGTTCGTTTCGTCTTCATCTTCCACGCAGCCGAAGGCCACGCCGTTTTCCACCTCGTGTACGTAGGTGCCGCCTCCGATCGCCAGCGGTTTGCTTCCGCTGCGTCCGTAGACATCCTCGTAGCATCCGATCAGAGTTTTCACAAACGGTGAATCTCCCGGTACATAATGTGTCTCGGAAAAACGTTCTACATCGACCGTGCACCCGCACGTTTCGGCGATTTCGGTCAATGTTCCGACGGTGTTCTCCCGGGTCGATCCGAGCGCCATACGGCTGTCGATCGTAAGCCGCAGACTGCCACCCGCAAGGTCCAGCATGTCGGGGCTCACCGTCGTCGGGCCGGTCACTTCGTGATCGCGGTCCACACGCAGTGACCGGCCCGCGTGATCCGCATATACTAACACATTCGAAAGCGCGAGCAGCGCCTTCGTGGCAGGGTCCGCCGCCTCGGCAAATGCAGCCTTCACACCCTGCAGCAGCCGCAGCATGGCCGTGAGCGCATTGACCCCGAGTTCCGGCGTGGAGGCATGCGCGCTCTTACCCTTTACGATAACACGCAGACCGCCCTGCAGCGTTTCCATCGTGATCTGCACCGGAATCTCGCGCACCAGCTGTTTCGCCGCTGCCGCCAGCGTCTCACGGGAAACGTTCTGCACCTGCATCTGCGCCGTATCCGGAATAACGTTGAACTTCATGCCGGAGTGCGCCCAGACGATGCAGGGAGCCGTACTGTTTTCTTCAGTGGAAACGTCCGCATCGCGGTCTGTTCCACTGTCTGTTTTGCACACAAACGCGGCGACCAGATGGCCTTTTTCAACATTTACCACCGGAAAACAGGAGTCTGGGGAAAACGTGCACGGCGCCGCCGCCTCTTTTTTGTAGTAGTACTCGATGTCCGAGCTTCCGCACTCTTCGTCGCACCCCAGGATGAGGCGGACGTTTTTCGTAAGCGAAACGCCCAGTTCCTTCAGCGCCCGCATGGCGTAGAGCGCTGCCACGGCGGGGCCTTTGTCGTCCGCAGTCCCGCGGCCGTAAAGTTTCCCGTCTTTTTCGACCGGTTCGAATGGTTTCGTCACCGTAAACCCCGGCGTCGCCGGAACCACGTCCAGGTGCGCCAGAATGTCGAGTCCGCGCGGGGCGTCCATCAGGTCAATGCTGCCCACGTAGTTCTCGTGGTTCTGCACGGAAAAACCATAGGCTTCCGCCTTCGACAAAGCGAGTGCGAGCGCCTGTGCAGGGCCTTCGCCATACGGCATACCCTCCTGCGCCGGCATCTTCTCACTGTTTACACGAACCAGGTCAAATATGTCGCGAATCATCTGCTCCCGATGCTCCGCCAACCATTGTTGGATCTTTTCTTTCATAGCTATGCTCCGCGCTTCTGCTTCGTTCCGTTCCCGGATAGCAAAGCAGGCGCTCTCTTAGAACAGGCCGCTTAAGCCGCCCAGACCGCCCAGGTTGCCGCCGAAACCTCCGGCCAGTTTATTGATGTTCTCCTGGTTCTCGTCTTCCATCTTACGCAGTGCTTCATTTGCCGCTGCAACGATCAGATCCTGCAGCATCTCGATGTCGTCGGGATCTACTACTTCCGGAGCCAGGGTAACGGAAACCACTTCCTTCTTACCGTTTACAACGACCTTTACCGCGCCGCCGCCGGCCGCAGCCTCGAATTCCTTCTTCTCAAACTCTTCCTGCTGCTCCTCCATCTGTCTCTGCATGCGCTGTGCCTGCTTCATCAGATTATTCATGTTGGACGGCATCATACCGCCGCCGTAACCGCCTTTTTTAGCCATAATAAGCCTCCTTCTTTATACCCGATGGATCGGGAAGTCAATATTCTTTATTCTGGTAGTGCCGTCACCGCCATCGGCGCCGGCATCGGATCTGCTTTCCAACACGCAGCCTAAGACGAAATTCCGTCCCAGCATGCGGGCCACGTTTTTCTGTAGTTCCTCCAGTCGCGATTCCGTCAGGATCTCGCGGCTGCCCTTCTCGGTAAATACAAGTTTAAATCCCGCGCGATAGTCGGGCTTTGCATACTCCAGCGCGCGCCGAAGCAGCGGTGTCGCGTTTCGTTTGATCTCCTCCCAGTTTTCCAGAAGCAGGGGAAGGTCATTTTCGCCGGCCATCGGGATGTCGCCAAGGTCTTTTATGTCCGCCGGTTCGGGAGTGTCTGCACTGCGAGCGGCGGGAACGTTGTCGACATTCGGGGTTTCCGCATCATAACGGGGCGCTACGGCCTCTGTCGCACTCTCTGCGGCGTTTTTTACACTCTGTGCGAGGAACTGCGCATCCGCCGGCGCCACGCCGTTTTTCGCAAGCTCTGCAACGACCTGCTCCAGTTTCGCGATCCGCATCGAGAGTCCCTGGCTGTTTTCCGATCCGAGCATCTGCGGATACATCAGACGCAGGACATCCACCTCCAGCACAGCCCTTTTTTGCGTGGCTGAACGAAGCCGGTTTCCGGTCTCGGAAAAAACGCGAATATAATTCATGAGCCGGTCCATGCTCATGGACTGCGCTAACTGCTCCAGCCCCTGCCGCCGCTCCGGCAGGATACCGATCTCCTCGTCGGAGACCACGCCGGTCTGCAGCATGAGCAGATTACGCATGAACCAGACAAAATCGGAAACGAACTGCCCCGGGTCGCGCCCGGAGTAGCAAATATCGTCGATCTTTTGGAGTGCCTGCCTGGTGTCGCAGTCCCGGATCGATGTCATCAGATCGACAAAAACATCGATATCGGAAGCGCCGATGATCTCCAGCACCTGTTCGTAGGTGAGGCGCTCGCCGAAGTGGAAGGAAACGCACTGCTCCAGGATGGACAGGGCGTCACGCATGGCGCCGTCTCCCGCGCGGGCAATGTACCTGAGTGCATTTTCCTCCGCGTCCACTCCTTCCTTCTGCGTGATGCTGACGAGTTGGTCGTAGATCGAGTCGGTCGGGATACGCTTGAAATCGTAGCGCTGGCAACGGGATAATACCGTCACGGGGATCTTATGGACTTCCGTCGTCGCCAGGATGAAGATCACGTAGGACGGCGGCTCCTCCAGGGTTTTCAGGAGCGCATTGTACGCGCCCGCGGACAACATGTGTACCTCGTCGATGATGTAGACGCGGTACTTACCTTCCGTCGGCGGATATTTGACCTCTTCGCGGATCTCACGGATGTTATCCACGCCGTTGTTGGACGCAGCATCGATCTCCACGACATTCATGGAGGTTCCGGCCAGAATCCCCTTACAGGTCGGACACTCGTTGCAGCAGCTTCCGTCCACCGGATGCTCGCAGTTCACCGCCCGCGCGAAGATCTTAGCGATGGAAGTCTTACCGGTTCCGCGGGTGCCGCAGAACAGATAGGCATGGCCTACGCGTCCGCTCTTTATTTGATTTCGCAATGTCGTGACCACCGCTTCCTGGCCGCGGACTTCGTCGAAGGTCTGCGGGCGGTGCTTACGATAGAACGCTGTGTAAGCCATTTGATGTCTCCTCTACCCTCCGAAACGGAGGTTCTCTGCGGCACGCACAGGCATTCGCCGCAGTATATTTACCGGTCAGCTGATCAGTCGCCGAAGCAGATGCCCATGGCCTTTGCTTCGCGGATCATGCTGCAATCGGGCTCGATCACTTTGAGTTTGCCGGCGATCTCGGAAAGCGGTACCGGGGTGGTCTCGCCGTTTACCATGCAGACCAGATGTCCGAAATTCTTCTTCAGGATGAGTTCACCGGCAGCTGCGCCGAGTCTCGATGAAAGCACGCGGTCGTAAGCGCAAGGTGCGCCGCCACGCTGCATGTGGCCGGGAACCGTAACGCGGACTTCCTGACCGCCACGCTCTAAAATCGCCGCGGAAACCTCGTAAGCGACCGAAGGATATTTCGCCGCACGGGCCGCCAGTTCGGCCTTCTTCTCCTTCTTCGGAAGGTCTGCGACCTCCTTGCTGATGGCGCCTTCTGCCACCGCGATGATGGAGAAGCCCTTGCCGGCCTTCGTGCGCTCCTTCAGAGCGTCGATGACTTTATCGATATCATACGGGATCTCGGGGATCAGGATGATGTCTGCCCCGCTGGCCATACCGGCGTACAGGGTCAGCCAGCCGACCTTATGTCCCATGACTTCCACAACGAATACGCGTCCGTGGGAGGCCGCGGTGGTGTGGATCATGTCAATGGCATTCGTAGCCACGTCGATGGCACTCTGGAAACCGAAGGTCACATCCGTGCCCCACACATCGTTGTCGATGGTCTTCGGGAGGCCGATGACATTCAGGCCTTCGTTTGAGAGCAGGTTCGCGGTCTTCAAGGAACCATTGCCCCCGAGAACGACCAGTGCGTCCAGGTTCAGGTCGCGGTAGGTCTTCTTCATGGCCTCGACTTTATTTAATCCGTTTTCATCGGGCTCATTGATCAGCTTAAACGGAGTTCGGGACGTACCCAGAATAGTTCCGCCGATGGTCAGAATGCCTGAAAAATCCGAGGGCTTCATCTTGCGGAAATTCCCGTACATCAGGCCGCGATAGCCTTCCAGAAATCCGTAAATCTCAACCTTCTCCTTCGACTGATACAATGTCTTCGCCACGCCTCGCATGGTCGCGTTCAGCGCCTGGCAATCGCCTCCGCTGGTCAACATTCCGACTCTCAACATACATTGCCTCACTTTCTCTGCATTTGCAGGCATACTTACGTTTAAGTATACCACATAATCGTGGGAAATACAATGTGGATTTCGGAAAGCATGAACTTGTACAGACCTGTATTATCTGGGAAATATCCCCCTGAAGTCAGAGATAGAATATGTTTCCATTCAGGTTTGTTCTTGCCGCTTTGTCAACAGCATTGCCATATATTTTGCGTGCAAAGGTCACTTTTTGCCATATTAGCAGAAAAACCACTTGACATTGTGACAATCCTGTGCTATGCTATGTGTCAGGAAGAGAACTCTAGACCCATTTATACATTAAATACTCCAGGAGGAATGAACTATGGAAAGGACCTTAACCTATCGGATCAAAGAAATGCTAAGCGAAAAGAAGATAAACCAAAAGCAGTTATCTGAAATGACCGGACTTACCGAATCCGCCATTTCCCGGTATATTAAAGGGGACAGAATTCCGAGAGGTGCAAACTTAATGAAGATCGCAAAAGCCTTAGGAACCACAGCAGACGATCTTCTCAGTGGAGACAAAGAAATGAACAAAGAAAACGACCTGGTGTTCGCCAAATCATTAATCGCACGTAATGCATCACAGATGACCAGGGAGGAAAAAATGGAGTTTATCCAGTTATTACTAAGCAAAGGGAGCGATGATGAAACTTAAGCCAGGAACCTACGAATATATAAAAAGGGCAGTAGCAGATATGTTTGAAGATTACGGAATTCACGAAATCCCCCTTGACCCTTTTAAACTGGCTAACAAAATAGGCATCTCCATCATCCCCTACTCCAGCCTTGATGAAGAAGAAAAAGCGCAAGCCCTTCGTTATAGTCCCGATGGCTTTTCCTTGGAAACGGTTGACAATAAATGGCTTATTTACTATAACGACGACTCTCTCGATATTCCTAGAATTTATCAGACCATTATGCATGAAATCGGGCACTATATTCTTGGTCACACTAGCGAAGGGCCAGTCGAAGAGGCTGAAGCAAAGTTTTTTGCCAAATATGCGCTCGCCCCTACACCTCTCATCCAAACATTGATAGAAGAAAAAAGCGTGGAAAACATTATGGCAACTTTTAAAATAGGATTTCAAGCTGCATCTATAGCCAAAGAAAACTACGATAAATGGCTCCATTATGGTCCTAGTAGTTACACCGATTATGAGCAAAAGATATTGATGCAGTTCGGAATAGATGTAGAATAAATGAAAGGATGTGGTTTAATTGTTTGTATATGATTAAAAAAATAACTTTAGCGCAAGCGAGGCGGTACTACCAATACCTGCTTCCGAAACATCTGAGGATTCGAATGCCTTCCAGACATGCAAATCAAATGGCCCTCGAATCCTCATACAAATCAAATTCGAGGCCGGAGGAGGGCCTCTATTATGAAAAGCAAATTGTTTCGAACAGATTCTCTGTTCTTACGCAATGCGTACGAAACAGCAGGTCGGTGGCAGTTGCCACTGGTACACAAGCAAAAGATCGATCTTGATAAAGTGGATTTGATTTCTATATCAGACACCAAATATCATGATAACTCAATTAACCGGAGAAAGGGAGTGCATTTCTTCGTGGATGACTACAAATTTGAATCCATGTACAGATCACCCGAAAGAGCACTATTCCGTCTCTCTCAATACGCGTTCGTATGCACGCCTGATTATTCCACTTACTCTGATATGAATTATTGGAGGCAGTTGGAAAGTGTAGCCCATAGTCGCTGGTGCGGTGCCTTTTGGCAAGATCAAGGTTTGCTTGTTGTTCCGACGATAACCTGGAGTACACTGGATTCGTTCGACTTCTGTTTTGATGGAGTCGAACGCGGATCTATCGTGGCCATAGGAATGATCGGATGTAAAAGGAACAAACAAGAGTTTCTCCTTGGCTACAACAAAATGCTTAACGTCATCGATCCCACGGCGATTATTTGTTTCGGGACTCCTTTCGCCGAAATGAAAGGTCCCCTTTTTGTCGTCGATTATTTGTCCAGCAGAAAGGTGGTGAGATAGTATGGGCGGTAGAGGTAGTAGTTCAGGTACCAGCAAAAGTGGGAAAGCATATGGCACCGAATACAAATCTATTCATACAGCAGGTAATGTTAAGTTTGTTGTCCACAACGATGGAAGTCCAACCGCGCCAATGGAAACAATGACCAAAGGCCGTGTGTACGTTACCCTCGATAAAGAAGGCAAACCGAAGTACATTTCATATTATGACAAGGACAACAAGCGAACAAAACAAATTGACCTAACAGTTCCTCATAGAGGTGTGTTACCACATACACATCATGGTTATGAACATAATGAGCATGATACCCCCAAAGGGTTTGCGCATTTGACAGACAGAGAACGTGCTATGGTCAAACGAATTACCAACATATGGGCAGAAACTGTATACGATAAATGGAGGAAACAGTATGAGTAATATGACTTGGACAGATTTTCAAAAATGGCAACGATGGGATGAGTTCCCAGAGTTTGCCGACAACCCTCCGTTAACCGTTGATGTTTCTTTTGTTTACGAGGACGAAGTCTACTACATAGTCTACGACTACGGTGAATACCATATCTATGATTCCAATTGGCATGCCGTAAGTTCTCACAAAAACTTTAAGACTCTGTTATCAGTTCCCTTAGACCTTTTTCATGGCAAAGCATTTGCCGAAATCTGCAACGAGTTAATCTTTGATTGACTATGATTGCAGTCCAAACAAAAACCCTTGCGTGCTACCAACACGCAAGGGTTTTTCATTTGAAGACACGAATGCCTTCCAAACATGCATTTAAATTCTATATCTTCTTTAACTTTCTGTCAAGATGTTTCTTTCCAGTTCCTCTCCCTTCCATACACTTCAATCATGAATAACTCACGTCGGTGTCCTCTAACGGCGGAGCCCCGTATTCGTTTCGTTTTTCATAATATTTCTCCTGTTTTGCAATCATTTCGCTTTTAA
>ONPC01000013.1 GCA_900319565.1 uncultured Eubacteriales bacterium
CGCCCCGTAGGCCGGATGCACCCGCTGAAACGTCGTTTCCATATATACGGAGATGCCGTACTGCTCTTTTATGTAATCCAGATATTCTTGGTAGTAGGCTTCCTCCTCCTGAAACAATTCGGCGAAGGAGGTCATTCCTTTGATACGGTCATTCGTTCCATCATCCATCTCCAACAGATCCAGGCAGACCGTCTCCATCAGATCGCTCTTTTTCCCCAAGGCATAGGGTACCAGGAACTGGCGGAACACGATAAATGTCCCAACATAGACCACGGCCAATATAATGAGGAACAGCAAGGTAAACCGAAATCGCATGGTATTTCTGTATTTCATGGTTGTTCCTCGCTGTTATGAATTCAGGTCAAATTTGTAACCCATACCCCACACGGTCTTGATATAGTTTCCTTTTTCGCCCATCTTGCTGCGCAACTTCTTCACGTGGGTATCTATGGTGCGGACGTCGCCGAAATAGTCGTAGTCCCATACGAAATTCAGAATCTTCTCACGGGACAGTGCGATCCCCTGGTTATCCAGGAAGAACGCCAGAAGTTCAAATTCTTTAAAGCTCAGATCGATCGGTTTTCCGTCAATGGTCACGGAATGCGCGCTCTTATTCATTACGATGCCGCCGACCTCAATCACGTCGCCGGATGAGACGGTGCCGGTGCGTCTGAGGAGCGCATTGACCCGGGCCATCAGGATCTTCGGACTGAACGGTTTGGTGACATATTCATCCACACCCAGTTCAAAGCCCTTCAGTTCGTCACGTTCTTCGCTTTTCGCGGTCAGCATAATGATGGGAACCTTGGAATACTGGCGGATCCACTTCGTCACTTCCCAGCCGTCCATGTTCGGCATCATGACATCCAGAAGCACCAGGTCAATGTCCTTATTCTCAAAGAAAACATCAATGGCTTTCGCTCCGTCTTCGGCCTCGATCACCTGAAAACCTTCTTTCACCAGAAAGTCCCGAAGCAGTTTTCGCATTCTGGCTTCGTCGTCCACTACCATGATCTTAAGCTGGTCCATACAGGTTCCTCCCTTCATCTCTATCCTTCAACAATCAGACTGATGCCCGATTTCTTTTTCTGTCTTTATTCTACCGTTTCGGTATGTTCAAACTGTGAACAAACCATGTAGGAACTATGCATTTTGCAGGACCAGTCCGTAACCGCCCGCCGGAATATCGCAGACGAACTCCAAAATGCCTGCGGAGTTTGCCACGCGGCGATAGCGGCTGATCTTCTGCGCCTCATCGTATGTAAAAATGGTGAAAGATACCAGCGGCGTCAGCCCCGTCAGTGTCAGTTTGACCTGGAAATCCTCCTCACGCCCGGAGTTATCGAGCAGGGCAGCCGCGCGGCCGTCCTTACATTTCACAACGGCGTGATCCACGCCGTATTCAGCGACATATGCGATGTCATCCGGCGTGATCTCCGAAGCGACACGTCCGATATTCGGAACGCAGGCTTTGATATCTTCGGCGTTGTCCGCCTTTCGAATGACACATACTACGATCGTTTTATTCATGATGTATATCCTCTACACTTTCTATCTGCCAGTCAATGGTTGTAAGCCCATGCTCCTTCAGGAACTCATTTGCACGGCTGAAATGCCGGCATCCGAAGAAACCGCGGTATGCCGAGAGCGGCGACGGATGCGGTGCCGTCAGCACCAGATGGTTCGGGTTCGTGATCATCTTCCGTTTCTCCTGCGCCGGCCGCCCCCAAAGCATGTATACGATGGGACGGTCCTGTTGTTCCAGGCCGCGGATCACGGCGTCGGTAAACATCTCCCAGCCCTTTCCCTGATGGGAAAATGCCTGATGCGCCCGTACGGTCAGCACCGTGTTCAGAAGCAGCACGCCCTGATCTGCCCATTTCTTCAGGCAGCCGTGGTTCGGGATGTAACAGCCCAGGTCGTCCTGCAGTTCCTTATAGATGTTCACCAACGACGGCGGGATCTCCTGTCCGACCTGCACCGAAAAGGACAATCCGTGCGCCTGGCCGATGTTGTGGTAGGGATCCTGCCCCAGGATGACCACTTTTACCTTCGAAAGCGGTGTATAATGGAAGGCATTGAAAATATCGCTCGCCGGGGGATATACCGTATGCTCCTGATACTCCCTGCAGACGAACTCATATAATTCTTTATAGTAGGGTTTCCGAAACTCTTGGGAAACCACCGAAAGCCAGTCGTTTTGGATCGATGCCACAGGCCCACCTCTCTCATGTTCTGCCGGATCAGCCTGTCCGAAATGCAGTCATTTTGTCCTGCAATGGACACGAGATCCATCTCTCAATCACTCCTTTTATAATATCACGGCTTGGGCGAAAAAGCAACAAAACAGCCTGCCGTTTTCACGGCAGGCTGCTTCGTTTATCCGATCGATCTTTCGATGCAGAAGCCAAAGCTTTGCATCAAAACTTCTTTACTCGGTATATCTTATTTGAAAGGATTCTCCGTAGGATACATCATACCTGCAGGCTGATTGAAGTTGATGTCTTCAATAGCTACGCCCAGATACTTGAATACTTCGAACAGAGCCTTACCATGGTGACCGAAGGTTACGGCACCGTGGTGCGGGTAGTTCTTCTCGATCAGAACGTGACGATAGAAACGTCCCATTTCCTTGATCGCGAATACGCCGATACCACCGAAGGAACGGGTAGCAACCGGGAGAACCTCACCGTGAGCTACATAAGCACGAAGCTTTGTATCTGCGGTGCTCTGCAGACGGAAGAATGTGATGTCGCCGGGAGCGATATCGCCTTCGAGGGTACCCTGGGTAACCTCTTCCGGAAGGTTTCTGGCCATGATCAGCTGATACTTCATGTTGCAGAATGCAAGCTTCTTAGAGCAGGTGTTACCGCAGTGGAAGCCCATGAAGGTATCCTGATGTGTGTAGTCGAATTTGCCCTTGATGGACTCTTCGTACATATCCTTCGGAACGGAGTTGTTGATATCAAGCAAGGTAACGATGTCTTCGGATACGCAGGTACCGATGAACTCGGACAGTGCGCCGTAGATATCTACTTCACAGGATACCGGAATACCACGACCGGTCAGACGGCTGTTAACGTAGCAAGGTACGAAACCGAACTGGGTCTGGAATGCGGGCCAGCACTTGCCGGCAATCGCAACGTACTCACGATAACCCTTATGAGCCTCGATCCAGTCAAGCAGGGTCAGCTCATACTGAGCGAGCTTCGGCAGAACCTCAGGCTTCTTGTTGCCTGCGCCGAGTTCTTTCTCCATGTCAGCGATAACCTCAGGAATACGAGGGTCTCCTTCGTGCTTCTTGAATGCCTCGAACAGGTCGAGCTCGGAGTTCTCTTCGATCTCAACACCCAGGTCATAGAGAGCCTTGATCGGTGCATTACATGCAAGGAAGTTGAGCGGACGCGGTCCGAAGCCGATGATCTTCAGTTTGGAAAGGCCAACGAGTGCACGAGCGATGGGCAGGAAATCGTGGATCATATCTGCGCAATCCTCTGCGTCACCTACCGGATACTCCGGAATGTAAGCCTTCGTATTACGAAGCTTCAGGTTGTAGCTGGCATTCAGCATACCGCAGTAAGCGTCGCCACGGCCGCCGATGAGGTCGTTCTGGCTCTCTTCTGCAGCTGCGCAGAACATCTTAGGTCCGTCATAGTGCTTAGCAAGCAATGTCTCAGCGATCTCCGGGCCAAAGTTTCCGAGATATACGCAAAGTGCGTTACATCCGGCCTTCTTGATATCCTCCAGAGCCTGAACCATGTGGATCTCGCTCTCTACGATGCAGATCGGGCACTCGTAGATGTCGGCAGCATCATACTTCTTAGCGTAAGCTGCAACCAGCGCTTTTCTTCTGTTGACAGCGAGTGACTCCGGGAAGCAGTCACGGCTTACGGCAACAATACCGAGTTTAATTTTGGGAATGTTATTCATGTGCATGAATCCTCCTGTTTTTTTGTTCCGAGACGCGCCATTATCCCCATCCCTACCTACACGAATACCGGATGGATATCAAGCGCATTTCTTCTGAATAACATTATAGCGGAAAATGATAAAAAAATCAAATCATTTTCCGCCATATGTTTGCTTATTTTTTGCTTATTTTTCTAAACATCGTTTTGAGACAGAAAACTGCCCCGAAAACCTCAGCCGATCTCCTCGTACAGAGGGTATTTGTCGGTCAATGTCTTAACCAAAGCCTTCGCTGCTTCCTGATCGTTGTCGATCACGGCCAGCTTGATCGCCTCTGCGATGGTCACCATATCCTCCGGCTGCATGCCGCGTGAGCTGACTGCAGCAGTTCCGAGACGGATACCGCTGGTTACGAACGGCGATGCAGGATCGTTCGGGATCGCGTTCTTGTTGCAGGTGATGTTGGCCGCATCGAGAAGTTTCTCGGTAGCCTTACCGGTCACACCGAGGTTCAGCAGGTTTACGAGCATCAAATGGTTCTCGGTTCCGCCGGAAACCAGGTTGAAGCCGCGCTCCATCATAGCCTTTGCAAGAGCTGCGCTGTTCGCCTTAATACGGGTCTGGTACTCCTTGAATGCGGGGGACAGAGCTTCCTTGAAGCTGACAGCCTTTGCAGCGATCACGTGCATCAGAGGGCCGCCCTGGATGCCCGGGAATACTGCCTTGTTGAAGTTAAAGCGCTCATTGACCTCGTTCGAGCACATGATCATACCGCCGCGGGGTCCGCGAAGCGTCTTGTGCGTGGTTGTC
>ONPC01000049.1 GCA_900319565.1 uncultured Eubacteriales bacterium
AGCCGGACTTCCTGAATGCGGCGGTCGAACTCGTTACGACGCTTTCGCCGGAGATGCTTCTGGAAGCTTGCCGGGATGCGGAGCAGTCACAGAACCGCACGCGTCAGATCCATTGGGGGCCGCGTACATTGGATGTCGACATTCTGCTCTACGATGATGAGGTCATCGAGACGCCGTCGCTTACGATACCGCATCCGCGGATGACGGAACGCGCCTTTGTTTTACAGCCCATGGCCGCGATCGCGCCGGGTGCCTGTCATCCCGTACTGCACCTGAACATGGAGCAGCTGCTGGAAAGACTCAACCGAAAAGAGGAAGAAAAATGATCGATTATGAACCCGTATTATACCGCAACTTACAGAAAGCCGACCTCTATCAGGGCCTGTGTGAACTGTTTTCCATGCATGAAGCCAACGATCCGACGACGCTGACGATCTACGAGCAGTCTTTTTCCGCATTGCTCGGAAAGCTGATCTCCGATATCGCGGAGCGTTACGGGTTGTCCGGAAATCTGGCACACCTGTATCTGACGTATGCACTCGTGAATTCGGAAAATGCGTACTCGCTTGCATTGGAGCGCCGTGCGGAAGGACGACCCGTCGATGCGCGCCTTTCGCGTCTGGCACGCCAGGATCTGCAACATTTCATGCATCTGTTTTCCTGTGATTTCACTGCGTCCGTGTCTGACGAAGTGAAGACAGATATATTTCGCGAGTATACCTGCATGACCGGCGGACGGGTACGTTACCCGCTCGAGACGATCAACGATGTCAATGTTCTGGCGCGGCAGCTGGGCCATGCGGCTTCGGAAGGTGACCTGGATGCGTTCTGTGGCTATCTGGAGCATTTCTACCGCAATGTCGGCGTAGGAAAACTCGGATTGTATAAGGCGTTCCGTATGTCGGAGAAGGTGGTCACCGGCGGCAACACGACCGTCGTTCTGGAGCAGATGACGCATTGCAGCCGTTTTACGTTCGACGATCTGGTGGGCTATAAGGACCAGATCCGCATGCTTTGTGACAACACGGAGAGTTTTCTGGCGGGCAGATCCTGCAACAATGTTCTTTTGTTCGGTGACAGCGGCACCGGTAAGAGTTCCAGCATCAAAGCCTGCATGAATAAATATTTCCAGAGCGGGCTGCGCATGATCGAAGTCTACAAACACCAGTTCCAGCATCTGCCGGATATCATCAAGACGCTGAAAGGCAGAAATTACCGCTTCGTCATCTACATGGATGACTTATCGTTTGAAGAATACGAGATCGAATATAAATACCTGAAGGCTGTCATCGAGGGCGGCCTGGAGGAAAAACCGGAGAATGTCTGCATCTACGCGACATCCAACCGCAGACACCTGATCAAAGAGACGGTTCTGGACAATGAAGAAAAACGCGCGGACGACCTGCACGGCGGCGATGGTATTCAGGAGAAACTGTCACTGGCAGCCCGTTTCGGCGTGACCATCTATTACGGAAGCCCGAGCCGGAAAGACTTTGAGGAGATGGTAGAAGTGCTGGCGCGCCGCGCCGGCGTTACGATGCCGAAAGAAGAACTGTTTGCACTCGCAAAACGCTGGGAGCTGCGCCACGGCATGATGTCCGGACGTATGGCCGCGCAGTTCATCGCGGACCTAGGCAATCAGGACCTGTAATAATCAACCCACACGGAGTCAGAGTATACCGAAAGGAGGGCGTCTATGGCCGTAAAACTGTTTGCTGCTATCGATGTCGGCTCGTTTGAACTGGAACTGTCGATCTATGAAATGAATCTGAAAGGCCGGATCGCCTGCATTGACCATGTGCGTCATGTGATCGGGCTCGGAAACGATACCTATCGCGACGGAGTGATCAGCAAGGAGATGCTGGATGAGCTCTGCGCGACGTTAACGGGTTTTTCCGAGATCATGCAGGGGTACCATGTCGAGGCCTACCGTGCCTATGCGACGAGCGCTCTGCGTGAAGCGAAGAACCGCGTCATTGTCCTGGACCAGATCAAGGTCCGCACCGGACTCGACGTTACGGTGCTCTCTAATGCAGAGCAGCGTTACCTGACCTATAACGCGATCCCTTTATGGATGCCGTCCTTTAAGGAAGCGGTCGAAGAACCCTGCGCGATCGTGGATGTGGGTTACGGGAGCACGCAGATCTCGCTCTATGATAAGGGAATTCTGGTCTCCACTCAGAATTTGGGCCTGGGCGCCCTTCGTATGCAGTCGACGCTGGAGGAGTTTTCTTTTACTGGCGACGTTTACAACCTCGCAGAGGAACTGGCGGACGGTGAACTCGATACCTTCTGGCGTTACGGCGGCGAGGGGAAAAACATAAAGCGCATCCTGGCCATCGGTGATTGCATCCTGCTTTTTGTGGCGAAAGTCATGCACATGCCGAAGGCGCAGGTCATTCGTTCGGAGGATTTTATCCGGACATACATGGAAGTGCGGAAGACCAGCGCGAACGATATGGCGACGAATTACGGCATTCCGGAGGAGTATGCGAAACTCATCCTGCCGGTGGCCATGATCTACTACCGCTTTTTGAATAATTCGGGCGCATCGGAGATCTACCTTCCGGGCGTGAATTTAAGCGACGGTATGGCGACCGAGTACGCGAACAAACAGAAACTCCTGCCGATCGCATCGATCAATGATTTTGCGAAGGAGTCGCTGGAGGCGGCCCGCCGCATTCGAAATCGGTATATGGGCAATGCCGAACATTCCGAGACACTGTCGGATATCGCGGCGATGCTGTTTGATAATATGAAGAAGCAGCACGGTCTGGGAAAGCGCAGCCGCCTGCTTTTGCAGATGGCAGCGATCCTGCATGACTGTGGTAAGTTTATCAATATGTCGCTTCCGGGCGAATGTTCCTACTGTATCGTAAAGTCGACCGAGATCCTGGGCCTGTCTACACAGGAACAGGCCATTCTGGCCAATGTGATCCGGTTCAATACCATTGCCCTGCCGTTTGATGAGAAGCCGGAGGATGTACTTTCCTCAGAGAGTTACCGCACGGTCATCAAACTGACCGCGATCCTGCGTCTGGCGAACGCTTTAGACCGCAGCCATCGTCAGAAGATCCGCGACATTCGTGTCACGCTGAAGGACGAACAGCTGCAGATTTTGGTGGACAGCAAGGCAGACATTGCCCTCGAGCGGGGCATGCTCGCCCGAAAGGCGGATTTCTTTGCACAGGTGTTTGGTATCGTGCCGGTGCTGAAGCAGAAGAGAAAACTGGGATAGAGATAGGGAAGGAGCCGGGATTTCTATGGGTACGGAAAGCAAATACATTAACCGCGAGCTGAGCTGGCTCGAATTCAATGACCGTATACTGGGGGAGGCCAGGGATAAGACCCTGCCGTTGTTGGAGCGCCTGAAGTTTTTGAGTATTACGGCGTCCAACCTGGATGAGTTTTTTATGGTGCGTGTCGGTTCTCTGACCGATATGCGTGAGGTGGGCTACGATAAGCCCGATATCGCAGGCTATAAGGTCGGCAAACAACTCGAACTGATCGGGCAGAAAACACACGCGTTCATGAACGGGCAGTACCAGACCTTCAACCGGGGACTGATGCCCGCGCTGGAGAAAGAAAAGATCGAACTGATCACGCAGTATGAAGATCTGACTGCCGAGGAGAAAAAATATACGGAACGATTCTTCGACGAGGAGATCTATCCGGTGCTGACGCCGATGGCGGTGGATTCCTCCCGACCGTTCCCGCTTATACGAAATAAGAGCCTGAACATTGCGGCCCTGCTTTCGCCGAAGGCGGGGGTATCGACCCTGATCAAAACGAAAAACAAGAAAAAGAATAAAGATGCGG
>ONPC01000010.1 GCA_900319565.1 uncultured Eubacteriales bacterium
CTCTCATAGAGAGCCTCGCGTTCCTGTTCGGAGATGTCCTCCAGGCGCATAACGAGCGGCTGGCTCACCACCAGACCGGTCCAGTATTCCTGCCCCTCCATGG
Organism: uncultured Eubacteriales bacterium; assembly: GCA_900319565.1. Lineage (GTDB taxonomy): Bacteria > Bacillota > Clostridia > Lachnospirales > Lachnospiraceae > UBA1201. The sequence goes on from ONPC01000010.1 coordinate 104, forward strand.
ACAGACGCTTTCCGCGCTCCATCACGCGAACGCGCATGACCTGATTATCGTTGTCGTTTTTATATACGCGAAGAACACGGCCGATCCCCCCGATGTCGTAGACTTCGTCCGGCGTCGGATCCGCAACGGCAGGATCCTTCTGCATGAACAGCCCGACATAGAGGTCGTCGCTCGTAATCGTCTCCAAGCCCTCCTCGAGGCAGGTCAGTTTCACGCGCATCCGCTGTGCGACCGCCTTAGAGCGCTCTCTCTTCACTTCGATGGTCAGTTCCTGATCCGGCAGCGGGACTATGTCCTTCAGGACCAGGATCGGAACCTCTTTATAGAATTCTTTCATAAAATCTCCCGTTTGATTCGTAAACCTACCCTAAAATGAACGGCGAGTAGGAGCACAGCCCCTACTCGGTTCTCTATCTCTGAAACTAAGTGTCGGAAAAGTTTAACTTTCCCTGTTTTTTCAAAGCTTCCGGTCTGCAGGAAAACGTCTGCGGATCCTATGCCGGCTCCGGCGCTCCCGCCTGGCTTTCGGCAAATGACTGCGCTCTTCTGCGCTGAGCGATCACCTCGGGATCCCGGTACGTATACTCCGGTTCGGAGTGTTTTTCCACCGTCTCCTTCGTGATCCGGCAGGTCGCGATCGAGTCATCCGACGGAACCTCGTACATGGTGTCCATCATGATGTCTTCCAGAATGGCACGCAGGCCTCTGGCGCCGGTCTTCCGCGCCAGCGAAAGATCCGCGATCGCAAGTAATGCGTCGTCGTCGAACTCGAGTTTTACCTCATCCAGCGACAGCATGTACTGGTACTGGCGGACAATGGCGTTTTTCGGTTCGGTCAGAATGCGGACCAAAGCGTCGCGATCCAGAAGATCGAGGGAAACATTGATCGGAACACGGCCTACAAACTCCGGGATGATGCCGAACTTCACCAGATCCTGCGGCAGGACCTCGCGGAACAGTTCGCCGGTGTTTTTCTCCACCTTACTCTCCACGTTCGAGTTGAAGCCCATGGACTTCTTACCGATGCGGGCCTCGATGATGTTATCCAAACCGTCGAATGCACCGCCGCAGATGAACAGAATATTCGTTGTGTCAATGTGCAAAAGTTCCTGCTGCGGGTGCTTGCGGCCGCCCTGCGGGGGCACGCTCGCTACCGTTCCTTCCAGGATCTTTAAGAGAGCCTGCTGTACGCCCTCACCGGATACATCACGGGTCACGGAGACGTTCTCCGATTTCTTTGCGATCTTATCGATCTCATCGATGTATACGATGCCGTACTGCGCGCGCTCGATATCGTAGTCCGCTGCCTGGATCAGTTTCAACAGGATGTTCTCAACATCCTCGCCGACATATCCGGCCTCGGTCAGTGTCGTCGCATCCGCGATGGCGAAAGGAACGTTCAGGATCTTCGCCAGAGACTGCGCCAGGAAGGTCTTACCGCAACCCGTAGGACCCAGCAACAGAATGTTGGATTTCTGCAGGTCGACTTCGGAATTATCCGCGTGGTTGACGCGCTTATAGTGGTTGTAGACCGCCACGGACAGAGCCTTCTTCGCCTGCTCCTGTCCTACCACATATTCATCCAGATGGCGTTTGATCTCCTTCGGGTACATGAGACGAACCAGATCGTAGTCTCCACGGTCCGGTTTTTCGATCATCTCCATGCAGAGATTAACACAATCTTCGCAGATATAGGTTCCGGCATAGCTTCCGCCGAACAGCCGCCCGCGGACTTCCTTTTCGGTCCTGCCGCAGAAGCCACAGCGAATGACGTCTTTTGCCTCTTTATCTTTGTTATCCATGTTTTTCACCTTTCACATGTTGCAATGCTGCCATTTGAGTAATGTATCTCACCGGCAACTTTCCTCCCCATGTCCGCATCGGATAGGGGCGAACCATCGGTTCGTATTTGAGATCATGATTATCTTTTACCGTATGTGTCAGTAGTTCGCGATCACGATCTTCCATCACCATTCTTATCAGTGACTCGTAATAACGGCGTCGATCAGGCCGTATTCCTTCGCCTGCTCTGCCGACATATAGTTATCACGCTCGGTATCTCTGGCGATCTCCTCGAGCGGACGGCCGCAGTTTGCAGCCAGGATCGTGTTCAACTTCTCACGGGTCTTCAGGATGTGCTCCGCTGCGATCTGAATCTCGGTCGCCTGACCCTGGGCACCGCCCAGAGGCTGGTGGATCATGATCTCTGCGTTCGGAAGCGCATAACGCTTACCCTTTGCGCCGCCGGACAGGAGGAAAGCTCCCATGCTGGCTGCCATGCCGATGCAGGTCGTGGAAACGTCACACTTGATGTACTGCATGGTATCGTAGATCGCCATGCCGGCAGTAACGCTGCCACCCGGGCTGTTGATATACAGGTTGATGTCCTTATTCGGGTCTTCCGACTCCAGGAACAGAAGCTGCGCTACGACTAGGCTGGCGGTCACTTCGTTTACCTCCTCACCCAGGAAGATGATGCGCTCCTTCAAAAGTCTCGAATATATGTCGTAGGATCTTTCACCACGATTCGTCTGTTCAATGACATAAGGTACCAATGCCATGATAATACTACCTCCGAATTTTCTTAATTGCGATCTATGCGCAGGGCGCACGCCGCTCAGGATATTTTACCACAAAAAGACGGGCTTGTAAAGAGGAGGCAAAATTAAGTCGCCGGGCCCCGCCTCCCCGTTTCCGTTCCATTCCGCGAGGATCTTACACAGGTTTACGACATATGCAAGATCACCACCGCCTATGTCGTGTTCCACCGCCGGCCTTGCTCCATATTTACGACATATGCCAGACCACCATCGTCTATGTCGTGTTTCACCGCCGGTCTTGCTCCGTATTTACGATATATGCCAGACCACCACCGCCTATGTCGTGTTCCACCGCCGGCCTCAGCTCCGTATTTACGACAAAGGCAGGAGTTCTCGTCGTAGTTTTTGCGGAGGCAGCGGGATAGTTCGGCTAACTATTCGGCCAATATGGCCTCTTTATTAGTCGGCTCGGCTTCTTTTCATGGCTTCTTAGATTAGTTTAGCTAACTATTCATCCAAAACTGCCAGATTCATTAGCCGGTCCAGCTCCTTTTCATGAGTTCGCGGGATAGTTCGGCTAACTTTCCAGCAGAAATGGTCAGCATAATTAGCCGCTTTAGTTTCTTTTCATGGCTTTGTCGGCTAGTTCAGCTAACTTCCCGGCAGAAATGGCCAGCATAATTAGCCACTCATGTATCTGCACCATCTTCACGAGGCAGTCTGCATACGATGAAAAAAATCAGGGGCCGCCGTATCGGGCAGCCCCTGACCATAAAAAACGGAAGACAGAGAACCATTCCCTGTCTCCCTCGCTATTATTCAGCCTTCTCTTCTGCGGGCTTTTCGACCTCTACAGCGTTTGCAGCCAGGAACTCTGCTGCCTTCTGCAGGCGAAGATCCTTCTTGATGTTCTCAGCGCCGGACTCACCAAGGTAGTTCTTCACGGTCTCAACTTCCATCTTGTAGGTGGAAGCCATGCGCTCGATCTCCTTATTGACATCGTCGTCATTTGCCTCAATGTTCTCAGCGTTTGCGATCGCTTCGAGTACCAGGCGGGACTTGATGCGCTCGGTCGCACGGGGCTTGGTCTGCTCGGTAAGCTGCTCCTGAGTCATACCGGTGTAGCGCAGGTACATCTCCATGGAAATACCCTGCTGCTGCATGTTCTGCGCCATCTCATCGACCATACGGTCTGCCTCGTCGGCGATCATCAGATCGGCGATCTCCATCGTTGCGTTTGCAACTGCCTTATCGACCGCCTGGTTCTGCTTAGCGCTCTCAGCCTGCTTTTCCTTACGCTCTGCGATGATCTTCTTCAGATCTTCTTTATACTCATCCAAAGTCTCGAAATCGGAGATCTCGCTTGCGAACTCGTCATCCAGCTCGGGAAGTTCCTTAACCTTAACGTTCTTAACGGTTACCTTGAACAGAGCAGGCTTGCCGGCCAGAGATGCTTCGCCGTACTCCTCAGGGAAGGTAACATTGACCTCAACGTTGTCACCGGTCGAAGCACCGATCAGCTGATCTTCGAAGGTGTCAATGAAGCTGTGGGTACCGATACCCAGTTCGTAATCCGTGCCCTTGCCGCCGTTGAATGCAACGCCGTCAACAAAGCCTTCGAAATCGATCACTGCGATATCGCCGGTCTGGATGGGACGCTCAACGGTGATCAGACGGGAGTTCTCCTCCTGCTTCTTAGAAAGCTCGGCTGTGATCTCGTCATCACTTACGGCAACGTCGCCCTTGTAGACCTCAACACCCTTATAATCACCGAGTGTAACTACCGGCTTCGTTGCGACGGTAGCGGTAAAGATGAACGGCTTACCCTTTTCGATCTGGGTAACGTCGATCTCCGGACGGGAAACGATCTCAACGCCCGCCTCCTCGTATGCCTTTGCGTATGCATCCGGGATCAAAATGTTAGCTGCATCCTCATAGAACACTGCCGGGCCGTACATCTTCTCGATGATAGCCTGAGGCGCATGTCCCTTACGGAAGCCCTGCAAGTTGAACTTGCTCTTATTCTTAGTATATGCCTGCTGCATAGCGGCTACGAACTCTTCTGCGGGAACCTCGATGGTCAGCTTTGCTTTGCTGCCGTCCAATGTCTCAACCTGTACACTCATGATAGAATATATCCTCCTTCAATGCTTATGCATATCTCACTTAAAGCGCGCTTACACACAAAGAAAACGCATAAAACAGCGCACCATCAAATATTTTAGCACAGGTCTGCGCAAATGGCAAGGGGAAATTTACATCAAACGGCTGCGCTCAAAACTATGGAAATCAGTTCTCGCGGTCGGGATGCATGATCGAGTTTTTGACCTTCCGAGCCGTCGCCTTATCGGTCAGGACTTCCAGCATGGCCAGGCCCATGTCGACTGCCACACCCATACCGCGGCCGGTGATCACATTGCCATCGACAACAACGTCTTCATCCGTCAGGATGGCGCCGACGAGTTTATCCTCAAAGCCCGGATAGCAGGTCGCCTTCTTCTTATTCAGCAATCCCAGCTGGCCCGGGATCATCGGAGCCGCGCAGATAGCCGCGATCCCTACGCCGCGCTTCGCCGCCTCCTTAAACCGTCCCATGAATTCCTTGTCCGCAAACAGGTTATTCGTTCCCGGCATGCCGCCCGGCAAAAACAGCATGGTCGCATCCTCCGGCACCTCACCGCCGATCCGGTCCGCCGCGATCATGATGCCGTGGGCCCCTGTCACCAGCGGGTTCTTCGCGATGGCCACGGTCTCGCAGGACACACCGCCGCGGCGCAGTACGTCAACGACCGCCAGGCATTCTACTTCTTCCAATCCGTCTGCCAGATAGGCATATACTTTACTCATGATAATTCCTCCAAATATGTGGTTCCCCGGGCCGGGTCCTGTCCTTCGACATCCGCATCTGTCCCGGGGCAATGATTATCCGTTCCGCTTAATTCAGCGCGTTCCCGCAGTTTCCGCAGAACTTGCCGCCGCTCACAGGCGCGCCGCAATTCGAACAGAACTTCGGCTTCGAAGTGTTTTCTTTTTCTTTTTTTTCGGCGATGAGGCGGTTCACGGTATCCATCATCTCCTGATGCTTACGCATTTCCTCTTCCAGCATGCGCTGTGCATTTTCCGACGCCTTCGCCTGTTCCTCGGGCGTCAGTTTATTCCACGTCTCCTGCGCTTTCTTCAACGCCTCTTCCTGTATCTTTGCGAGTTCCTCCGGCGTGTAGCTTTGCATCTTCGGCATGTTCTCCATATACATATCCTCCCAAATCATTGATCTCGTTAAAAAACGTATAGAGTTATTATATCCCGAAAAACTTCGGGATGCAATTTGATTTTTACTTTTCCGAAATCGAAAGACTTACTCCGCCGTGTATAAAGGGATCGTTAATGTCCGCAGGTAGGCATCTTCGGAGTTGTCAGGTTGGTTTTGAGGGACAACATCGACTATTTCATCGGGTGGCGCAGTATGCCCAGACCGAACGCCGCACAAATTGATAAAAGCAATATCCGAAACCTGCACCTGGGAGATCAGTATCGGCCCTATAAACCAAGATTGATTCGAACGGATCGTCTTCTCCGATGGACTGATATTCCTATACTCTATCCCGGTGCCATTCCGGAAGCCTACAACGATCGAAGCATCTTCTCCGACACAAAACTGATTTGTGCCCTTGGGCTGAACACTACATTGGAATGCTGCCATATCCAGTGCCCGACCCAAATAGTCACCATCATAAACCGGTACTAAGTATACGTTTTGCACCACAGCTTGGTTAAACAGGTCTTGTGTCCTCTGTGCTGAATGTTCTTTAATATACTTCGAGAAGGTATTGATTGAATCCCTCTTGCTTTCGTACTCCTTCTGCAATACCGAATTCCTTTCATTGACCCGATTATCGACCACATACTTGACCAGCATAAGGAGGCACGCAGAAACTGCTAAGGCAGAGAAACAAAACAAAAGTGCGCGGGACCACCAGGTTCTTTTTTCAGTCGGAGTCAACTCCGCCTGTGCGTCTGTGGATTCTGTCTTTTCAGCCGGTTTCGCATAGCTTTCTTCCAAAAGATCCGCGTAATTCGTTATTTCCGCAGTCGTTACCGCCTGTTCCTGCATCGGATACGCCTCCGCATAAGGCAACAGTTGCCGAAAAACTTCATCGATCTTCTGCGGACGTAACCCGCCACGGGCGTTTGATGTCATTTGCCGAAAGTGATCCTCTACCTGTTCCGATCGGCACACCGTTGCTTTGGTGAACTCCCAATCGGTCACCTGCACGTCGACATGCTCAGCCGCAAAAACGATAAACAGGTGAATGGAAATGCCCGGATATAACGCCTGTAACGCTTCTTCCCTCGAAGCAAGCGCGCGGATCGGGTTTTCGAAAGCCGGATCCTGACAGTTTCGGGCAGACGACGTCCAGGTATCATCCTTATACGAACCGCGGATGGTACCTTCCTCATCTCTTGTATCAAAAATATAAAATCCTGTCTCATGTATGAGCAAACGGTCGATCTTCTTTACGCCCCCATTTGGCATGGGAATCATCAGATTTCGGAGGATCTTTCCGAATCCATCACTCACGAAAAAATAATCCTTCATATTCTTCTATCTCTACCTAATCACAATATGGTCCCTGAATTCACCATCAGGAATTTCGATATCAACATGAGAATCCTCATCAAGATCAATGATCACAGAATGTATTTCCCCTTCCAAACCCTCGATCAAATCCACATCAGGCTCTGCTACAATATAACTCGTCGGCTCTGTATCGATAAGGACCACATCCTGAGCCCCATCCCTGTCTACACGAAACTTCGACTGAAGCTCCTGATATTCATTCTCTAAGTTGCTGCAATAATCCTCTACTATCTGTAATTCCCTTTCGAGCTCTGCGATCTCCTGTGAGCCTTTATTGCCGTAATATGCAGTAAACGCAATCAATCCGATCAGAGCTGCAGCGCAAAAGATCGCGGCGGTCCACCTAAGCTTTCTTTCGGACGCGTCCTGATGCTTCTCCTGTTTTTGCTTTTCCTTCTCTTTTGACTCCTCTGACTTTGCTTTAAGCAGGCACACGAAGTCGCCGAGAGTCTCGGATCGTCCTGTGTCACCCGTAGCCTTCGGAATTCTTGCGGAGCATGTATTCAGTTTTTCAAAAACCATATCGATCTGGTTATGTGTGAGTTTTTCGGATGTTTCCGCACATTTCTGCTCGAAGAAACTCGTTGTGTCCACAGCCTTACAGATCACTGTGTCCGTTTCTTCCCATCCGGTCACACGCACATTCGCATCCTTATGCGTATACACGAAAAAAGAAAATACCGGGAAGTTTGGAAACATCTCCTGAAGCGCTTTTGCGCCTGAAGCCAGTCTTAAAACCGGACTTTCAACCGGTTCATCCGGTCGTTCCATCCGAAAACGCATCCAGGTTTCATCACGAAAAGAGCCGTAGACCATCCCCGGCTCATCCACGATCGAAAGCACATACAGGCCGCTCTCGTGTATAAGAATCATATCGATTCCATCCGCCAGATCCACCCGCAGGGCCGCTTTCCAGTCCCCGGGGATCCTCCTGCAGAAATCCTGCAGCAGCACATATTCCCCATGAGTCAGTGGGGATAGTTCTTTTTGACTCATCAGAAGTTTCCTCCGTTCCATCCCCAGTCACTGACCGGATGATAGGTCACATAAACATTGCTACCGAGAATATCCAGTTCCTCTGCGAACAGGTCACAGATCTGTCCGGTCAGTTTGTCATACGCAGCCTTCGGCGCGTTTCCGAACAGGCTGACGGAAACATACGCGCCTCGCTCGAGCTTCTTACCGCCCAGCCACAGGTCGTACCCGTCCTCGATGCCCACCATCAGGTAGGTCTCGCTCTTATTCAGTGTCGTGATGAGTTTCCCGAGTTTTGTCTTCAACGCCTCCTTTGTGGGCGCATCTACGGGCAGTGTGATCTTTGAATCAATAAAAGGCATATCCTCTTCCTCTCTTTCCTATTCTCTTTACGAAACGGAAGAATCCCTGTTCTTCCTACATCCATTTAATCTTTCAACCGGATCTTTATTCGAGGCCATGATCAACGTCGAACAAATCAACACTTATATTATACCGCAACTTCCCTGACAAGCGCAAGAAAAAACATGTTACCTGTTCCGTTCCCGGAAACCGCGGTGATGTTTGTACACCAAAGCACTGCTTCGCTACGGTTTGGTGTACAGGATGTGCTTCTCTGGCTCATCCTCTGTGTTGCTTTTTGTACACTAAAGCACTGCTCTACACCGGTTTGGGGTACAGGAAGTGCTCTCCTTTCTCATCCTCTGTGTTGCTTTTTGTACACCAAAGCACTGCTCCGCTCTGGTTTAGTGTACAGGAAGCGCTCTCCTTTCTCACCCTCTGAGCGACTATTTGTACACCAAAGCGATGCACCACACTGGTTTGGTGTACAGGAAGCACTATCCAAGCCCGGACACTGCATTGTTTTCTGTACACCAATGCAATGCACAGCACCAGTTTGGTGTACAGGAACCGCTCTCAACCCCTGCCCTGTCACGGCAAATTTAAAAAATTTGAGACAAATTGTAAATTATACTTGACATTATGTCGCAAGCATGCTATAGTATCCTCAGAAACCTGCCCGGGAGGTGCAGCGGTTTCGAAAGGAGAACACACTATGCGTAAATCTTTATTTGGAAGCATCAGCCTTATCATCGGAATTGTACTGCTGGGAGTGGGCATCTTCATTCTCTCCGGTTCGGACGGCGGTCTCGACTGGAAGTCCGACTGGACACAGCGGATCCGCAGCGAGGCCGGTCAGCTGGACACGGCGTCTTCGGAAAGCAATTTCACCATTCTCAGATCCGGCAAATA
>ONPC01000012.1 GCA_900319565.1 uncultured Eubacteriales bacterium
GCATAACACGTACAGTGCGCTTTCTACAGCGATCTATATGTCCAAGATGGACGAAAAATCACTGCTTTTCAGCGCGGAAAAAGCGCAGGACCAGGCAGAGAAGCAGCTGTATTCATTCTATAAGAACGGAGAGGCGGTACCGCTCGATCAGTCGCAGGAGACCTTCATCCGGACTTCCGCTGACACCCTCCGGAATTTCTTTAAAGAAAACCAGATGGAGTTTTCCGTTCAAAACCATCCGGAGAGTCTGGTAAAGATCTTTATCACGAAGATGTTGATCCATCAGGAACCTACGGATATTTATATTCAGCTTTTGGCCCGCAATAAGGTCTGCACGATTGATTTCGTATGCCCGTTCAAAGCGGATATGTTTAAGCTTACCGAACTGTGCCAGACGATCTGCAAACTGAACAATGAACGTCTGACCGGCGTATTTATCGTCAATCCCGACAGCGGAACCATCAGCAACCGTGTAGCATTTCCCTGCTACGCCGGTCTTAAAAAGGATGATTTTCTGATGGCTTTTATCCCGAACATGTCAGCACTCGGAGAGAAGATGAGCATCCTTAAGAGGTTTGCGCGCAAGTCCTGATCCTTATAGATGTCTCATGCACTGAGGTTTTATTTATGCGTACACGTTTTTACCATGCATATCTTTTAACGGAAACTGACGCTTGCAGCGTCTCGCCTTCTTATTCCATGCAGGAGGGCGAGATCTGGGTGGACGGCGAAACGATCGTATTTCGAGGCTCCGCAAAAGAAGCCGCGTCAAAACTCCGGAACGAGACATCGCCGCGGTTTGATGAAGAGATCGACTGCGGCGGTGATCTTTTGATGCCCGGAATGAAAAACATGCATACGCACAGTCCGATGACATTTCTGCGGTCCTATGCGGAGGGCCTGCCGTTGGATCGCTGGCTGAATGAAGCGGTATTTCCCATGGAAGCCTTGTTATATCCGGAGGCGGTAGAAGCCTTTACGAAGGTGGCCGTTTTGGAATACCTGCGAAATGGTACGACTGCAATCTTCGACATGTATCACTTTGAAGACAGTGTAGCGAAAGCCTGCTGCGAGATGGGAATGCGTTTTTTGCTCTGCGGAAACGTAAATCTCTATACCGGATCCCTTTCGGACAATGAATCCCGCATGCGCCGTCTTCATAAAGCCTATCATACTCCCATGGGCGGTTTCCGGCTCGGCGCGCATGCACAGTATACGAATGATGATGCTATGCTCGAAATGCTGGCTTCTTTGGTCTCGGAATGGAAGGCGCCTTTTTATACGCATATGTCAGAGACCAAAAAAGAGGTCGAGGAATGTATAGCAAAATACGGTAAAAGTCCGGTTGAGCTTTTTTGCGATCTGGGGCTGTTTGATCACGGAGGCGGTATATTCCACGGCGTCTGGCTTTCCGACCGGGATCTTGCTTTGCTCAGGGAACATGGAGTCGGGATCGTATCCAATCCGGGTTCCAACGGAAAGTTATCCAGCGGCATGGCTCCTTATCGCCGTATCTTGGAAGCTCAAATCCCTCTGGGCCTCGGAACCGACGGACCGGCCAGCAACAATGCGCTGGATCTGTTTCGGGAACTCTATCTGGCGGCCGTATATGCAAAGCTTTCAGAAAGCGATGCCTGCGCAGTCGCTGACGGAGCGCTGCTCCATGCGGCGATCCGCGGAGGCGCAAAGATTGCGAAACTTGAGAACGAAAACGCGGCAGATCTTATCTTGGTGGATCTGCACGCTCCGAACATGTATCCGCGGGAAAACATTCTTCCGCAGATCTTATATAGCGCCTCCGGCGCAAACGTACGCATGACCATGATCAACGGTAAGATTCTGTACATGGACGGCGTCTATAAAAACGGGATCGATAAAGAGCAGATCTATGCTGATTTCGAATTTCACCGTAAGAAGATACAGGAAAGAAGGAAACAATCGAAATGAACTGCATTTTAGCAGCAGAAAACAGCAGCAACAACACGATGTTCTATGTCATATTCGCGATCGTCGCCGCTGTTATTTATCTGTTTTTTCTGGGCATTAAACAGACGAAGAACAACCGAAGCATACGAAGGGCGAAACTTAAGGCACAGTTCGGAAACATCAGCACGCGCAAATATGCCTCCGATGATCTCGATCACATTGCCCATTACTACCAAAACCATAAAGAAGGGCTGGACGTCGTAGATGATATCACCTGGAACGATCTGGATATGGACACGCTGTTTCAGGGCATGAATACGACCTGTTCTTCTGCGGGCGAGGAATACCTGTACCACATGCTTCGAACGCCGAGGAATTCCAAAGAAGAAGTCGACGAGTTCAACGATCTGGTCGACATTATGGATAAAAACGAAGAACAAAGGCTGAAATTGCAGGAGAAGTTCCAGGCCATCGGTCATACGATCAAACTGTCCCTGTCCAGCTATATTTCTTCCTTTCAGGAACTGGAGGAGGAGAGCATCGCGATCGATGTGCTCTGCAACATTCTTCTGGTGGCTTCCATCGCGAGCTTTTTCATCCTTCCGAAGTTCGGTATCCTCTTTTTGATCGGCGTGTTCACGTTTAATATCATCAAGTATTATTCCGAAAAAGCGAAATTCGAATCATATTTCATCTGCATCGGATATCTGGTGCGGCTGACGAAAAACTCGGACGGTTTATCGAAGCTGCAGGACATGGATCCGAAGATCGTGCCTTATCTGGAAACTTTGGGGACACATGCCGGTTCCCTGTCGAAGATTGTTTCGAAGGCGTCCCTGATCGGAAGCGGAGATAAGGGCGGCGGGGGCAATATCCTTGAAGCCATCCTGGATTATATTCGCCTGATCACACACATTGACCTGATTCAGTTTAAAGGACTGATCTCTCTGGTAAAAGGTCATTCACAGGATATCGAAGCGCTGTTAGCCGGTGTCGGTTATCTGGAATGCGCAGTAGCGGTGGCTTCCTACCGACATGCGCTTCCGTTCTATGCGGTTCCGGATTTTACGCAGGAAACATCCCCGGCCATCCGAATGACGGACGGATTTCATCCGCTTTTGGCGACGCCGGTCGCCAATAACATCGAGGTTGAGCGCAGTGTGCTCCTGACGGGATCCAATGCTTCCGGAAAATCGACCTTCATTAAAACCGTTGCGATCTGCCAGATCCTGTCGCAGACCATCGCCACGGCTCCTGCGCATTCTTTTTCCACGCATTTTTACCGGATCTACACTTCGATGGCGCTGAAGGATAACCTTCAAAACAACGAAAGTTACTACATGGTAGAGATCAAATCCTTAAAGCGCATCCTCGATGCGAACGGAAACGGCCTGCCCGTGCTTTGCTTTGTAGATGAAGTGCTGCGCGGAACCAATACCGTGGAGCGTGTTTCTGCATCGTCGCAGATTCTGTATAATATGGCAGAAAGCGGGATCCTGTGTTTCGCAGCGACCCACGATATCGAACTTACCTATCTTTTGGAAGATACGTTTGACAACTATCACTTCAAAGAAACGGTTACGGACAATGACATCTCCTTTGATTACATTTTGAACAAAGGACGCGCGACTACACGGAATGCGATCCGCCTGCTGAAGATTCTGGGCTACGATGAGAAGATCATAACCAGCGCGGAACAGACGGCGCAGACGTATCTGTCGTCCGGAGAGTGGCGAATGAATACACAGTGAAAGGAACGTGGCTTCTCATGAAAAAGGTTACGATCTACACAGACGGCGCGGCGCGTGGGAACCCGGAGGGACCCGGCGGCTATGGAACCGTCGTACAATACGTAGACGGAAAGGGGAACCTGCACGAGCGGGAATATTCGGCCGGCTACAAGAAAACCACCAATAACCGAATGGAGCTGATGGCGGCCATCGTCGGGCTCGAAGCATTGACCGAGCCCTGTGAAGTCGTGTTGTACTCGGATTCGCAGTATTTGGTGCGCGCTTTTTCGGATCATTGGATCGACGGCTGGATCAAAAACGGCTGGAAGAACAGCAAAAAAGACCCGGTGAAAAACCGCGAACTGTGGGAACGTCTGCTGGAGGCGGCCGGGCCGCATCACATCGAGTGGAACTGGGTAAAAGGGCACGCCGGGAACGAACAGAACGAGCGGTGCGATACATTGGCCACGACTGCGGCAGACGGTGAGGAACTTTTGGACGATATTCCTGCAGATGCATCGGATGACGGCCAAATAACACTTGCATTTTAAACGTGGCTGTGCTAGTATTTGTTAGTGAACTTCATGGCAAAACAAGCTTATGTTTGTTTTGCGTCCTGTTTATAGATACCAACGAGAGGACGGTGGAATGCGATGGGAGCTTTCTGGAACGAATTTTTCGTGGAACTTTGCAAGTATGTCTTGTTGATCGGCGTTGCAGTCGCCGGCGCGATCTGCGGATCGAAATTTCGTATGCATAAAGATAAGGCAAAGAAAAACGAAGAATAATTTAATTCAGGAGTAACAATCATGGAAAAATACGGTGTAAATGAACTTCGGCAGATGTTTTTGAAGTTTTTCGAAAGCAAAGGCCACCTTATTATGAAGAGCTTTTCTCTTGTTCCGCACAACGACAAGAGCCTTTTGATCATCAATTCCGGTATGGCGCCTTTAAAGCCTTATTTTACCGGACAGGAGATCCCGCCCAGACGCAGAGTGACCACCTGTCAGAAATGTATCCGTACGCCCGATATCGACAACATCGGTAAGACCGCGCGTCACGGTACCTTTTTCGAAATGCTTGGAAACTTCTCATTTGGCGACTACTTCAAACACGAAGCCATCGCCTGGTCCTGGGAGTTCCTTACACAGGTCGTAGGACTGGATCCGAACCGCCTGTATCCTTCGATCTATGTGGATGATGATGAGGCATTCGATATCTGGAATAAAGAGATCGGCATTCCGGCCGAGCGTATCTTCCGTTTTGGAAAGGAAGATAACTTCTGGGAGCACGGTGAAGGCCCCTGCGGTCCCTGCTCCGAGATCTATTACGATCGCGGCGAGAAATACGGCTGCGGAAAGCCCGGCTGTACGGTAGGTTGTGACTGCGACCGTTATATGGAAGTATGGAACAACGTATTTTCCCAGTTTAATAATGACGGCAAGGGTAACTATACTGAGCTTAAGCAGAAGAATATCGATACCGGTATGGGCCTCGAGCGTCTGGCTGTTGTCGTACAGGATGTAGATTCCATTTTCTCTGTCGATACGATCAAAAACCTGCTCGATCGCATCAGTGAGCTTTGTGGTATCAAGTATCTCGAGGATCCGAAGAAGGATGTTTCCCTTCGTATCGTAGCAGACCACATTCGTTCCTGCTCCTTCATGATCTCCGACGGCATCATGCCTTCGAACGAAGGACGCGGCTACGTACTTCGCCGTCTGCTTCGTCGTGCGGCCCGTCACGGCCGTTTGCTCGGCATCCAGGGAACTTTCCTGGCAGAGCTTTCCAAGACCGTTATCGCGCTTTCAAAGGACGGATATCCTGAGTTGGAAGAGCGTAAGGACATGATCTTTAAAGTCCTGACCGAAGAAGAGAATAAGTTCAATAAGACCATTGACCTCGGTCTGTCCATCCTCGCTGAGATGGAAGACGATATGAATAAAAAGGGAGAGAAGACTCTCTCCGGCGAGAACACCTTTAAGCTTTATGACACCTACGGTTTCCCGATCGATCTCACAAAAGAGATCCTGGAAGAAAAGGGCTTCATCGTGGATGAAGACGGCTTTAATGCATGCATGAAGCAGCAGAAGGATAAGGCACGTGCAGCGCATAAGAAGACAAACCTTCTGGGCGCGGATGTGACCATTTACCAGTCGCTCGATCCTGCCATCAGCTCGAAGTTCGTAGGCTACGATAAAACCGAAGCAAACGGAAAAGTTCTTGCGCTCACTACGGAAGACGATATCGTGGAAGCGCTTACCGACGGGCAGGAAGGCACGATCCTTACGGATGAGACTCCTTTCTACGCTACGAAGGGCGGACAGATCGGTGATACCGGTGTGATCGCTACGCAGGACAGTGAGTTTGTTGTTGAGGAGACGATCCAGCTGCAGGGCGGAAAGATCGGCCATGTAGGTAAAGTCGTTCGCGGCATGATCAAAGTCGGTGATACCGTTTCGATGAAGATCGACGTACAGCGTCGTCTGGACACATGTAATAACCACAGCGCTACGCATTTGCTTCAGAAGGCTTTGCAGCTGGTTCTGGGCAGCCATGTAGCGCAGGCAGGTTCTTTGGTCGGTGAAGACCGTCTTCGTTTTGACTTCACGCATTTCTCCGCCATGACTGAAGAGGAGATCGAAAAGGTCGAGAAGATCGTAAACGAAAAGATCGCTGAGGCGATTCAGGTCGTTACCCGCGAGATGCCCATCGACGAAGCCCGTAAGCTCGGTGCGATGATGCTTTTCGGTGAGAAGTACGGCGAGATTGTTCGCGTCGTATCCATGGGTGATTTCTCCGTAGAGTTCTGTGGTGGTACTCATGTTCCGAACACTTCTGTGATTCATTCGTTCAAGATCATTTCCGAGCAGGGTGTTGCGGCAGGCGTTCGCCGTATCGAAGCATTGACCGGAAACGGACTGATGAAATATTATCAAGAGCAGGAGAAGGCTCTGAAAGAGGCTGCAGCTGCTGCAAAGACCTCTCCGGCAAACCTGATCGGTCGTATCGAAGCAATGCAGGAAGAGATCCGTGCGCTTCGTTCGGAAAATGAGAGCCTGAAGAGCAAACTTGCTAACAACGCGATGGGCGATGTTATGGATCAGGTAACGGATGTCAAGGGCGTAAAGCTTCTTGCGATCAACATCGACGGCGTGGATATGAACGAGCTTCGTAACCTCGGCGATAACCTGAAGGATAAGATCGGCGAAGGCGTTGTCGTTATCGCGAGCGCTGTAGAGGGCGGTAAAGTCAACCTGATCTCCATGGCAACCGATGCTGCCATGAAAGCAGGCGCACACGCTGGAAACCTGATCAAAGCGATCGCCGGTTTCGTCGGAGGTGGCGGTGGCGGACGTCCGAATATGGCACAGGCCGGCGGTAAGAATCCGGCCGGAATCAAGGATGCGCTGAACGCCGTTAAAGCTGCTCTGGAGGAGCAGATCCGGTAAAAAGGTGCGAGTATATCCATATTTTGCGTGGGTTTCAAAACATTTTTTGAAAAAGTAGTTGACGAACCTGCAAAATATGATATAATGTATAGCGTGCGAAATCACCGGAAGGTATTTCAATTTCACTACCGGAGGGAGGTCAGGTGAAGAATGTCGAACGTAATCGTTAAAGAGAACGAGAGCTTGGATAGTGCATTACGTCGTTTTAAGAGAAATTGCGCAAAGGCCGGCATCCAGCAGGAGATTCGCAAGAGAGAACATTACGAGAAGCCCAGCGTAAGACGTAAGAAGAAGTCCGAAGCTGCCAGAAAGCGTAAGTATAACTAATTCTCCGGATATAGAATTACGACACAAAATTCGTATTTCACCGATACACGATGAAATACAGGTTTGCAAGGCAAACGATAATAAGTACCCCGACAAAATATCCTGTTTTGTCGGGGGATTTTTTTGAATATCTTTACAAATCAAGGGGTTTGATGGTACAATATACAGAAGGCCTGAAAGTATATGCGTTCAGGTCTGTGAACTAGGAGTAAACAGGAGAATACCGAATGGGGATCATTTCCAAAAAACTTCCGATACCGGCCGACCAGCAGCAAAACGTGTTCGGCCAGTTCGATGTTTTTGCTAAGAAGATAGAAAAGAAACTGAATGTCAGCATCGTATCGCGCGACGATGAAGTAAAGGTGATCGGTCCGGAAGAACAGATCGACCACGCGCTTCGTGTACTCGGGACACTTTCGGAACTGGCGAAACGGGGCAATGTCATCACGGAGCAAAACGTTGATTATGCGCTGTCCCTGACTCCGCATAACGACGAGACGAAGCTGCTCGATATCGACGGAGACATCATTGCCCGTACCATCAGCGGTAAGCCGATCAAACCGAAGACTTTGGGCCAGCAGAAATACATCAACAGCATTCGGAAAAACATGATCGTATTCGGCGTGGGACCTGCGGGAACCGGTAAGACCTATCTGGCCATGGCCATGGCGATCAGCGCCTTTAAAGAAGGAGAGGTCGGTCGGATCATCCTGACGCGCCCCGCGATCGAGGCCGGCGAGAAACTCGGTTTCCTGCCAGGAGACCTTCAGAGTAAGGTGGATCCGTATTTGCGCCCTCTGTATGACGCCTTGTATCAGATCATGGGCGCCGATGCTTTCGCCCACAACATGGAGAAAGGTCTCATTGAGGTCGCGCCTCTCGCATATATGCGCGGACGCACCCTGGACAATGCTTACATCATCCTGGATGAGGCCCAAAACACCACTCCTGCGCAGATGAAGATGTTTCTTACGCGTATCGGTTTCGGCTCGAAGGTCATCGTGACCGGCGACCGGACCCAGAAGGACCTTCCTGCCGGAGAAACGTCCGGACTGGACGTGGCGCTTCGTATCCTGGGTAAGGTCGAAGGCATATCCATCTGCGAGCTGACGAATCAGGACGTAGTCCGTCATCCGCTCGTTCAGCGGATCGTCGAGGCCTATGAAGCCTATGAAAAGAAAGAAAACCCCGGGGATGGCAAACGTGTGCGCCGATCCCGTCAGGAAGAGAAATAAAGAATATCGGACTTAAACATTATGACGATAGATATAGAATACGAAAACGCAAAAGAAGAGCAGTTCCCGTTTGATGTTCGATCGGTGATCGAGCAGACCGTTGAGGCTGCCCTGGATCAGGAAAACTGTGAATACGATGTCTACATTGAGGTTGTACTGACGGATGATGCGGATATACATGAGGTCAATAAGGAAACCCGCGGAATCGATCGCGCGACCGATGTCCTTTCCTTTCCCAACTGCTTCTTTGAGTCACCTGCGGATTTTTCGCAGATCGAAGAGCAGGAAGAGTGCTTTCATCCGGAAACCGGCGAATTGATGCTGGGCGACATCATGATCAGCGTGGACCACGTTTTTGCGCAGGCTAAAGAATACGGCCACAGTGTGAAGCGTGAACTGGCATTTCTGGTCGCACACAGCATGCTGCATCTGATGGGATACGACCACATGGAAGAAGACGAACGTCTCGTGATGGAAGAACGTCAGGAGATGATTTTAAGCAAGATCGGCATTACGCGGGATCGGATCGATTGATCCTTAATTCGGGAGTGGATGAACAGATATGGCTAAACAAAAATCAACGGATAATAATATGCTCGTGCAGGGAACGATCCTGGCGTTTGCCGGTATCTTCGTCCGGCTGATCGGTATCGCATACCGTATTCCGATGACGAATATCATCGGCGATACCGGTAACGGGTATTATTCATCCGCCTTTCAGATCTACAATATCATATTGCTCCTTTCGTCCTACAGTATGCCGCAGGCCATCTCTCGGCTGATTTCGCAGCGCATCGCCAAACGGCAGTATAAAAACGCGCGAATGCTGTTTTTCTGCGCTGTGTTTATTTCCATTTTATTCGGCCTGTTTTTCTCGCTTTTGTTGTATCTTGAGGCCGGTCGCTTCGCGGACTGGTTCCGCATGCCGCTTGCAAAAAGTGCCATTCAGATCCTGGCCCCTACGGTATTTGTCGTAAGTTTCATCAGTGCGCTTCGCGGTTTCTTCCAGGGCTTTAATACCATGGTCATTACCGCGATCTCGCAGATCGTTGAACAGGTCATCAATGCGATCGCCAGCATCATCGGCGTTATCATCCTGGCGAAAGAAGGTCATAAGATGGATCTGGTGCTTCAGGACGATAAAGGCCTGCATGCAGCCGCAGGCGGAGCTGCCGGCGGCACCATCGGAACTTTAGCCGGCGCGATCGCAGCGATGATCGTCCTTCTTTTGTTTTTGCGTGCGTATTATCCCTCTTTCCGGAAACTTTGCGAACGTGAGAGCAAAAACCGTACTTTATCGCGATCCAATGCGAGCCGCATGATCCTGCTGACTTTGATGCCCATCACTGCCAGCGCGATCATCTTCAATCTGGTCAATTTTCTCGACAACATCCTGATGTCACAGTTGCTGCATGCGCGCGGCCTGACAGAGCAGGCCATCGCGACCAAATGGGGCGTTTTCTCCGGAAAATACCTGCTTTTGGTCAATATCCCGATCGCCTTCGCCACGGCGCTTTCGTCCTCGGCGATCCCCGCGATCGCGCAGGCGTCCTCGTTAAACAAAGGGGCAGAAGCAGCGCACCGGATCAATATCGTAAAGAAGTTCACGCTTATGATCTCGTTTCCCTGCATGGTCGGCATGGCCGTCCTTTCGACTCCGATCATTCGCGTATTGTTCCCGAAGGATGCGAGCAACGCTTCCAAACTGCTGATTTGCGGCTGCGGCGCGATCGTAGCATTTTCCGCGGCGTCCATAACGAATGCCGTACTGCACGGCTTGGGCCGCATGTCCATTCCGATCAAAAATTCGATCATTGCCCTGATCATTCACACGGTGATCCTTTTGGCCCTGATCAAAGGATTTGAACTGGATGAATACGGTGTAGTTGTCTCGTATATGGTCTTTGGCTTTATCGTCAGCGGTCTGAACCTGCTCGACATTCAGAATATACTGCGTAAAAACCGCTCCGGAGCGCATACATCGATCCGGCAAATGTACGTATTCCCGTTGATCGCGTCTTTGATCATGGGTGGTTTCGTATGGCTGGCCTATATCGTAATAAAACGCGTTCTTCCGAGTTTTGTCGCTTTGTTAGCTTCCGTTCTGATCGGTATGCTCATCTACCTGATCTGTGTACTCAAGATGCATGTGATCAATGAACATGAATACGCCGATCTGCCCATGGGAAAACGTATGCAGCGTTTCGGAAAA
>ONPC01000085.1 GCA_900319565.1 uncultured Eubacteriales bacterium
AGAGCCTCGGCAGAGCAGGGGGATCCGGACGCGCGGGATCAACTTGACTGGATGCGTGAAAACGGGAGGGTCTAGCGGCAATTACGGATACGGAATCAATGGAGCTTGTTCGCGTACGCCAATACCTGCTTCAGAGCAAGATCCTTCGGAACGCCCGCCAGGCGGAGTTTATGCGCATAGGCGAGAATCTCCCGGAAATTCTCTCCAGGCTCAAGCCCCGCGTCGATGAGATCCTGTCCGGTTACATGAGGACGCGACATGAGTTCATTGTAGATATCAAGACGCTCAAAGAGGAACTTCAGATTATCCTCGCTCTCGCCTTCGTAGCCTTCGGAAGACTTATCGATTGTCGAAAAAAGAATCAAGTCGTATGGATTAACCGCCTCGTCAAACAGGCGGTTTGATGCTTTTACAGAAGATTTCGCAAAAGCAATCGTATTCGGCCGCATATGAAGCTCGGTCATATTCTTCACATATCTGATGATGGAATTATTCCTGGTAAGCCTGCGGATGAAGCGGTCCACGATAGGCATTCCGACTTTTTCGTGCTGATAGGAATGGATCCTTCCGTTGACAACTTCGGTAGTATCGATTTTGCCTAGGTCATGCACCAGCGGAACGAGCATGAATTTGAACGGGTCGTCGACCAGATCGCGGTATTCAACTGCATCGTCCAATGCCTTCATGACATGGTTCCACACATCGCCTTCAGGGTGAAAGACCGGATCCTGCTCGAGGCCGATGAGGCTTTTGAGTTCCGGGAACCAGTAATCCAGCTGATTCATCTCGCGGAGCGTTTCAAAGAATATCGAAGGCTTACGGCCTTTGCAAAGGGCTTTTTCGAGTTCCGTTGCGATACGCTCCTGCGGCAGCGCGGAGATATCGATCGTACTGCAAAGGCTGATTGTCTCGTCTGCCACATCAAACACAAATCTCGACGCAAACTGGGCAGCTCTGAGCACACGGAGCGGATCTTCGACAAATGTTTCCGGATCGATGTGACGGATAATGCCGCGCTTCAGATCCTCCTGTCCGCCGAAGCAATCGACGATTTCATCTGTAAGCACGTTTTTCATCAGGGCGTTGATGGTGAAGTCCCTCCTTCTGGCGGCGGCTTCCTCACCGAGGAACGGGTCGGTGTAGACCTCAAAGTCCCCGTGGCCTCTGCCGGTGTTTTTCTCTTTGCGCGGGACGGCGATGTCGATATCATACCCGCGGAGCGAATAAACGCCGAAGCTCTTCCCGATAGTAATCACTTCTCCGAACTGTGTCAGTATTTCATAAAGCTCATCAGCAGGAACTCCGTGGATCTCCACGTCGACGTCTTTATTCGGAAGACCCAGAAGTTCATCTCTCACAAATCCGCCGATGTAATAGGTTTTACCTCCGTGGGCGTGAACAACCTGCGCGATTTCCCTGATTTTGTTTATATCTTTTTCTACTGAATTCATGCCCATTTCTTCACCGTTTCTCCCATTGTTCTTGTTGATAGCATTATAACAAACAGTTTTTCAAAATGCACATGTATAGTAAGTGTTACAGGAACAAGCGCTGAATTTGATTTCGGAAGGGGAGGTGAAAAGATGTTGGTAGATAAATATTTCCTTAAGACGATTGACGCACTGAGCGCGGATGCCGAACACGCGGAGTATTTCCAGAGACTTCTCTACGAGAACAACTATAGAGACCAAACAGCCATCACCCCATACTATATTAGAGATATAAACAGCACATGCATTATAGTGATTAGCTTCGATGCCTTTTGCGTTTTGCGTTATATCAGAACATATTCGAAAAGCCTAAATAAAGAAGTTCCGTTTTTCATGTTCGGCAGAGAAGAGAAGCACGGAATCGTTTATTTTGACGAGGTGCAATTCAGCAAAGATAATCTTCTTACTGATTATGCGGACTTCAGACAGCTGACATACGGAATAGACGACGCAATGGATGATTATATTCAGAAGAACAGCGCGGAATGCCTTCTGGACGAATCCGGACACAGCGCTATACCGAAATACAAAA
>ONPC01000217.1 GCA_900319565.1 uncultured Eubacteriales bacterium
AAAAAAGGCTGGCTTCATCTTTGCTTAGCAGAAACACTTTATCTGTGGTATCATTCCCTGCTATTGTATCATACATCGGATTATCCGCCGTAACCACGGAAGTGAAGATCACATTCTTCTCCTCGGAAACGAATGCAGTTTTATAGAATTCATCATTCAACCACTCTCGTAAGGAGCTGGTTTCCCAAGTGCCACCCCCGCCCTCCATATTATATGGCTTACAATCCAGTCCATACCGACTGATCACCAGCATCTTATCTTCCTGTTTATCCAGAACCAGCCATTCGACGGCTTCCTTTCCGGTGGCTTTGTCATTGTCCTGCTCATATGCTCCGAAGTAGATATAAGAGCCGACCTCGGCCGCCCGCAAGGCGTCCATATTCGGCCTATTCGTATTGGGTTTCTCCTCTTTGCATCCTGCCAGGCACAGAAGCATTGCCAGGGTCAATAAATACGTGGTTATTCGTTTTGCTTTCATGTGTTTCACTTTATCAGGATCCTCCCCTTTTCGGTTTTCCGTTATTTTCGTCTTATCCGGACGGCAAAAAAATCTTCAAAGATATTTGCGATCTTATCTTCCGGCATTCATTCAAGTAAAACTAAGATCCGGCAACAAGCATTTTACAAAAATCGTTTCTTAAACTCACCGATTTTACGGAAGCACTCATTTAACATATCAAAGTCAACTGTGCCATCCTTTGCCAGCGCAGTAGACTCAACTGTAAAATCACCCGAATAACCATACTCTCCCAGTTTAGTAAAGAAGCCTTCAAAGTCTATATGTCCCGCGCCGATCGGAAGCACCTGCATATGTCCCCAGTCCATGTATCCACCGCCATAGTCATTTATATGCAAGTGTCTGATCCGACCTTCCTTAACGATATACTCATATTCCGGCGAAAAAATCCTCATCGTCTGCCCATGAAATTCTGCCATCTTGGTATCATATACAAAGCCGGCATCCGGATATGTCTTCGCAACCAGATCCACATTTTTCAAAGGATCGTAGGTATTGCAAATAACATTTTCCACGAGGAGTTCAACTCCCGCTTTGTCCGCTAATAACTTCCATGCGCCAAATCTCTCGACATTCTTTTCAATATTCTTATCGGATACGGTTCCATTCCACAGATGGAGAACCATTTTTTCCGCTCCAAGCTTTTGGGCCAATTTCAGATTGAGCCTGAACCGTTCCGTTCCCCGGAAAAAAGTCTCACTATCTTCTTCGGGTGTCATTACACGATCATGAAATCTCCCTTCAGAAAATGTGGTTGTCATGCCGCATAATGCTTCCCCTAATGATTTTTGGCTATGTATTACCGGTATAGTTAATCCATAGGATTTCACATTCGCGATCACTTCGTCTAAAATAGGATACCACGAACTACTCATCATCAGTTCGAACCCATCGCAATCCAGCTTCGGTGCATATTCTTTCAGTAATGTATAGTCGTTATTATTGG
The DNA here is from genome assembly GCA_900319565.1 of uncultured Eubacteriales bacterium. Taxonomy (GTDB): domain Bacteria; phylum Bacillota; class Clostridia; order Lachnospirales; family Lachnospiraceae; genus UBA1201. Next base: position 1,464 of record ONPC01000217.1, read on the forward strand.
CCTTCCCAATAAAAGCTCCTGATGAGCATAATATTCTATTCATAATGTCTCCCGATTAGAGAATGATAAACATGGGGTTACTGACAGAGCCGGCTTGAAACAGCATATCAGAATTCACCGGAAAATCCCGTCCGAATCTGCCACTGCCGGAGCAGTATGTCTTGATTTTTCCCCTTTGGCTATAGCAATCGATACCCCGTAGCCACGTTTTCCTTTTATTCTGAACAGACCATCTACATCAACACCACAAAAATATTGCATACTCTTATCAACCGATCCTCTATCTCTTTTCTCCCATGCGTTTCTATATTCTCCCAAATTACAGTAGACATTGGGAGAAACCTCCGTAAAAATGTATACATTGCGCTTAATACCTTCTGCTAATCTTCGCATCCGACTGCTCATTCAGCGAATGGATCAATATAAGCCCGGAAGATTTAGGGCTTAAGATTTATCCATAAAGCGGGACGGACGGCGCTATGTTTGTTGACGACAGAGCTACCAAGGTATTGGATGTAACCGTTGGTACCGGCATTTGCAGCCTTACTGGAAACGAAGCCAGGCGACCGCAGCCACCACCAGCACGTGCCATAGTCGTCGTCTTTATATGCTCCCTGTGCGAAACAATATGGTGTACCGAAGCAAGTTCTGGATGTAGCATCCGCGAAATATCGGTCGGCTTCGTAAATACTCAGCAGAAACACTCTATCCATGGTATCGTTACCCGCAGGTGAAGCATACTTCGGATTAGCATCTGAAACAACCACAGAAGGATGGATCACACTCTTCTCCTCGGAAATAAATGCGGTTTCAAAGAATTCTCCATTCAACCAGCCACGTAAGGAGCAAGTCTCCCAGGTAACTTCCTCCGCCTCGGTGTTATACGGCTGACAGTCCAGCCCGTACCGGCTGATCACGAGCATCTTATCATCCTGCTTATCCAGAACCAGCCATTCGATGGCTTCCTTTCCGGTAGATATTTCATTGTCCTGTTCATATTCACCGAAGTAGATATAGGAACCGACCTCGGCCGTCCGCAAAGCGTCCATATCCGGTCTTTTCGGCTTGGATTTCTCCTCTTTCTCTTTACATCCCGCCAGGCACATAAGCATTGCCAGAGCAAGCATAAACAGCGTTCTTCTTTTCATTGTCTTTCATTTCTCCGTAAAATGCTTGATTTGCGAACATCCTATTCAGCATCACTATCTGTAGATGTAGATCATATAAACATCCGCTTCTTCACCTTCAAAAGTAAAGCTTCGTTCATACTTCCCACCGTTTTTCGTAATGGTCTTTACAGAAGCCTCATTGGATCGTTCTACGGAAAGTTGCAGCTTTTCCATTCCGATTTCCGCTGCCCGCTGAATGATCAGTTTCAGCATTTCCGTGGCATATCCTTTTCTTCTTTCAGAAGGTCTTACGCTGTATCCGCTGTTACCGAAATCCTTAAGAAAATCATTTAATTCGTGACGAAGGTCAATGATGCCTACAATTCTATCATTATCATCAAGCGCAAAAAAGGTGTCGGTAACCACCCAGGAAGGGTTCACAGTTTCTGATGATGCATTATCGGTTACGGATTTTAACCATTCGTCATATGATTCCATCCGATCCAGCAATTCACTGCCATTGATCGTCGACTCACCATGATTCAGAAATTCCTGTTTGAAGTCTGTTGCCTCAACTTCATATTCCTTTGTCGGTCTCTTCAGTGTTATCATTTCCATCCTCCTATCAACTGGTTTTTAACGTGATCCACAATCGAGCGGAATGTCTCCGGCTTCATCGGAATGATCCGGCTCCACATTCGAACTCCCTGATAAGAGAACAAAATAACATTTACGATTCCACTGACATTTACATCTCGAAACTCTCCCCGATCGATCCCGTATCGGATCAGGTTTTTCCATTTCTTTTCACTGTCTTTATTCAAACGTTCCATCAAGTCCGAATCGACCGTTTCCGCATACTCATACATGGCTAAACTCAAAGAAGCTTCCGGATGTTTCATTTCATCCTCCATTCGGTTCAAGGTATCCTCCAGTATAGCAGTCGCAGAATCCTTTTTTTCAATTCTTTCCTGAAAACCCAACGCATCCTTTTCCGTTATCTTTTGAAGAAGCGCTTCAAATAAAAGACTCGTACTTGAAAAATGGCTATATAGTCCGCCTCTGCTCATATTAGTAGCTTCACAAACATCCTTCATGGTTACTTGCTTAAAGCCTTTCTCTGCAAAAAGAGCATATGAAGTGTTCAAAATAGCTTCTCTTGTTTTTTCGCTTTTGGTTGCCATTGACTCTCTCCTTTTTTCGACACGTGTGTCTATTTTCCATTTTAGACACCTGTGTCGATTTTGTCAATGGTTTTTTTAAGATTCATATCATCTCGTAAGTGACGTATTGACAACGATATACTACATTCAATCATGTGTTTAAGCAGATCACAAAAATAAAATCTGCCAAACAACACTCAAAGGTTGTTCGGCAGATTATGGAATGCTTTGGCCCACTTGAGCCTGAAAAAGCATATGAATTACTTACTCAGTACACTCAAAATCTTATATGTCATCTCTGCTACCCAAGCTATTACTTTACCGTTACCAGCAGGAACAGAATTCAATGAACTCAGGAGTTTCAAGAGCGTATCAGTCCGTTGATCCTGAACGATGTAGTACCTTTTTACCACCTTATTTCCCTTCATAATGGTAACAACATCCTTTCTGGACTGATACGAAGTATTCGGGGCGATATTAATATAGGCTGTTGTGGCAGATGTTCTAGTAACAGAGATCCAACTACAATTTTCAGATATAGTACAACCGACATCTAAGCCGATGCACTCACTCCCTCCGTTATGGGGTGCATATCTATATTGATCATCCGCAGCCTCAACTCGCTCACCCACAAATGGAGCAATCCCCAAAGCAATTACTATTGCCATAAACACCGATAATACTCTTTTAATTGTCCGTTTCATTATTCCTCCAATTATATCTTGATCTAGATGTGGTATCTATCCACCCGGTACTAAATTGCACCTTAAAATATATTATAGTACCACATGTTTCATTAGTCAACAAAGGGTGCCTGTCCAAATTTTACTCGAATTATTTGATGTATTTTAGTAGGAAAGCCCCAGCTTTTCATTCCATCCTCCACCCACCAAAAAAAGAGCACAAAATCGTGCTCCTTCATCCCTAACTACAGATTTTACAAAACACCTATGACGTCAGGGTTACCCAAAAGGGTTACCTTTCTTTTCGCCGCATTTGAGAAGCTCTCACTCTCCTTTCGTTTTAGTTAGCATTCATGCGGCTTAGCAACGTTTCATATAGGCTAATAATAGCGTGCCCGAAGGGATTCGAACCCCCGACCCACGGCTTAGAAGGCCGTTGCTCTATCCAGCTGAGCTAC
>ONPC01000115.1 GCA_900319565.1 uncultured Eubacteriales bacterium
AAAACAAAAGGGAGATTCCGGTAAATACCTTCAGAAAATCCTTACCTCTCCCGGGGTATTCACGCACGTAAATGCGGTAATTGATGACCGAAGCCAGCGAACCGATGATGGAACAGAGTCCCGCCGTATCGACACCGTACAACAGTCCCGCCACATTAGTCGAAAACGGGAATAAAACGAAGGATGCGGGCACATTCGAGATCAGCTGGCTCAGCAGGATCCCCCACCAGTATTCATGTTCCGAAACTGCGTCCTTCAGCACGTTTGCTATAGCAGCATTCTCGGTAATGGAAGCCGAAAACACGAAAAAGCACAGGAAGGTGAGGAGCAAAACGTAGTCGGTCTTCAAAAAGATCCTGCGATCCAAAAAGAATACCGCCACGGCAACAAATGCAGTTACGTACGGCCAGTATTCGGTACGCGTGACGATCGTGACCAGTACCACGGCAAACAGCGCCAGGTAGAGTCTTCGATAAACTGCCCTCTCCTTTTGGAGCGGTTTGAAAAATTCCGCTTCCTTCGAACTGTCCTCCGGCCGTGAGCTTTCCCGCGGATCCTTGCGATATAAAAAGAGAATAAAGGCGATCAAAAGCGCGGCAGACATCAGAAACAGCGGTGACATGTGCAGGATGAACTGCTGCACCGAAACGCCCGAGCGGCTGTAAATAAACAAATTCTGCGGGCTTCCGAAAGGCATCAACAGCGAGCCGCGGATGGCTGCGATGTTCTCAAACGTCAAGACCGGCAGGATATACCGCTCCCTTCCGGCATAACGAAACAGCGCGATCGTCAGGGGCACGAAAATCAGCAACGATACGTCATTGGTCACGAACATCGAAGTAAAGAAAACTCCGAAGACCAGAAAAAGCGATAAGGCACGCATGGTACGGAAACGGCCGGAGAATTTCATGAGCGGCTGAAAGATGTTTTCACGTTTGAACGCCTCCAGAACGGTCAGCATCATAAACAACGTGCCCAGCGTCCGCCAGTCGATCTTACTGAAGGTCTCCCGGCTCGGCGGCGTTATGATCAGCGAGACCAGCGCCGCGATCACCGCCAGGGAAAGCATCATTTCTTTTTTGATGACTTTTATCAATGGTTTCATCATATTCCGTCAGGCTCTCTTTCTATTTGGCTTCCGGACTGGCCGGAAGTTTCGAATCGCCGAGCTGCAGGCGGACGTAGCCCCCGTATTTCTGGCCGACCCAGATCAGAACGCATACCTTGTTGTCCTTCAGGTAAAAATCATATTTATGATCATCATCTTTCGTGACTGCCGGATATTTACTGTACAGAATCGATAACTGTTCATCGCTGATCGAAGAAAAAGCGGATGCATCGCCCGAGATAATGGAATAGTTTCCGTTTTTGATGTCTTCGACTGCCTGATCCATCCCGTAGACTTCTTCCAGATCGAAGATCTTTCCGGTGCGTACTTCCATGGTAAATGCGCTCTTCATCTCATCGTACTCACGGTACAGCCCTTCCTGCGCATCCAGATGGTGCAGCCGGCGCGTCATATAGTACGAGATCAGTTCTTTCGTCTCCGTCATGATCTCATAATACGAGGTCACCTCCAGGTTATTCAGGACAATGCCCTGACGGAAATTCGCCTCGGAATTCTCAATGATGCTGTCATTGATGATCTTATATAATTTTTCATCCTTGGTATATATCTGAGGAATCAGTAACGTTGCGTAAAAATTGTCTTCCGGATTATCATAATGATATTCAAAATCAAACAAGGAAAACTCCTTGTGTTTGCGATAATCGGAAGCATCCCGCGTCGACACCATAGGATCTCTCGTATCGACCTGTGTCGTGGGGATCGCTTTCGTCTCTCTCGGTGCGGCAGTCGTAGTAAAGGCCGGCTCCCCGGTCGAAACGGAAGGAACAGTCGGATCGGCAGGAACGGCCGAAGCAGCGGTATCCGGTTGTGTCACCGCGTTCGTCGTGAGATCAGACTGTGTTGTCTCCACATACGATGCAGCCGTTGTTTCGTCCGTTTTTGCCTTATCACATCCGGTGATTCCGAACATACATGCCGTAAGGCCGATGGCAATGATCTTTTTTCTCATAATAACCTCTGTAATTCCTTTTCATTCAAATGACGGATTTCCCACATGATAAATGCGCGAAATGAGTCACCGTATATTCTAACACATGGCCCTGTCAAATGCAAGGCCGGAGGCACCATACGATGCCCCCGGCGAAATAATCCGATCCGCAGCGTCCGCTGCAGGATCACATATTCAGAACCACCTCGGTCTCATCGGTCAGAAGAGACTCCGGAATATAGTTATCCGTAAGAACCTGCCCGTTCACGGCCAGACTCTTGTATCCACTCTGCGCACCGTCCGGATTTTCGATTCGGATGGTCAGCTTCTTTCCGCGGAAATTCTTGAAAATAGTAACTTCCTTCCAATCCGACGGGATCGAAGGAGCTACACGAAGTCCGTGCAGGTCCGGACGCATACCGAGGATACCCTCGACGCAGCCGACCATAACGGTCGACGCGGTTCCGGTCAGCCAGTGTACGTGCGAACGTCCTTCGAACGGGCTTTCGACCGACTCGGTGAACTGGCCGTGTACATACGGCTCCAGACGACGGATCTCCGCCTTCTCGTTCATCGATGCAGGCGAGCTCTCCTTAAAGTACTCGTACGCACGGTCGCCGTGGCCCATCAGAGCTTCCGCGAGGATGATCCATCCCTGCGGCTGCGAGAAGATACCGCCGTTCTCCTTCGTGGAACCGTTAAACAGCAGCGCCAGCGCGCCGTCGAACGCATGCTCGTGGTAGGAAGAAGCCATAACACGGCATCCATAAGCGGTATTGAGTTCACGATGTACAGACTCGAGTGCCAGTTCTGCCTGTTCCTTCGAAGCCAGTCCGCTGATAACAGCCCAGGACTGCGGATTCAGCCACATGCTCGCTTCCGGATCTTTCTTCGAACCGATGACCTGACCGTCCTCCTTGAAGCCGCGGATGAAACGATCGTCCTCCCAGCACAGGCCTGCGAGAAGATCACGGAGTTCTGCCTGTGTCTTATTCAGGTATGCCAGATACTCGGTATCCTTCTTCTCTTCGGCATACTCTTTCATTACGGTAAATGCATAGTAGAGCTGGAACGCAACGAAGGTCGACTCGCCCTTCTTACCCAAACGCAGACAGTCGTTCCAGTCTGCGTGAAGTCCGGCCGGCATGCCGTGATTGCCCAAACGCTCCATCGAGAAATTGATCGCTCGCTTCAGGTGATCGTATACCGTGCCTTCGTCTTTATTTGCATAAGGGATGACTTCATCGATAAATGCGGTGTCGCCCGTTTCGCCCAAGTACTTCTTAATGGTCGGGAACAGCCACAAAGCATCGTCCGCGCGGTAAGCGGGGTGGCCGGTCGCCGTTACGTAAGAAGCGTCGTCCGGTGTATCCTCATGTCCGGCATTGTGATCGAACTTAACGAGCGGAAGTCCGCCGCCGTTGTCGACCTGCGCGGAAAGCATGAAGCGGATCTTATCGCAGGCTGCCGCAGGATCCAGATGGATCACGCCTTGGATATCCTGAACGGTATCGCGATAGCCGTAGCCATTCCGCAGGCCACAGTAGATGAAGGAAGCTGCACGCGACCAGATAAAGGTCATGAAGCACTGATAAGCATTCCATGTATTGATCATCGCGTTGAAGTTTTCATCCGGCGTCTTCACCTGGAAGTTATTCAGTTTGGAATACCAGTAGTTCTTCAGAGCAACAAGCTCCTCTTCTGCCTTCGCCGGATCGGCATAGTTCTGCAGAAGCTGCTCCGCCTCTTTGTCGTTATACTGACCGAGCAGGAACACGATCTCCTTCGACTCGCCGGGCGCCAGTGTGATCTTCGTGGTCAATGCACCGCAGGCGTTGTCATTGTAGTTCAGATGATTTCCCAGATCGCCGCTCTCCACGCCGATCGGGTTGCGGTAACTGCGATAGCTGCCGAGGAAGGCTGCCTTATCGCCGCAGTAGGAACTTACCGGCGAGCCGATCATACCCAGGAAACGCTCACGTCCCGTCGTCGAATGATCCTTACGCGCCGCATCCGTACAGTTTTCATTGATCGTCTGAACGATCTTATTGCCATAGAAATAGGTGCGGGTGATGAACAGTGTATACTGCAGGTTTACAAGGTCATTCTCGTAATTGCTCTCGTTGGTGAACTCAACAAAACCGGTCGCCGCGATCGTGCGCACCCGATCGGAGTTATTCGTGAGTTTCAGTTTCCAGACTTCATAGGTTTTATCCAACGGAACATAATACAGAACCTCAGAAGCGATCTTCGCGTACTTCGCAGAGATGCGCGTGTAAGCCAGGCCGTGACGGCACTCGCTCTCGTAGTCCTTCAGGTCCTTTCCTACCGGCTGCCAGGAAGCCGACCAGTAGTCTCCGGTCTCCTCGTCACGCAGGTAGATGTACCTTCCGGGCGTGTCATCCTCGTTGAAATGATAGCGGATAATACGTCCCTTCGCGCCGCTCTTCACAAAGCTGTAGCCCCCGGCGTTGTTGGAAATGATGGCACCGTACTCCGGTGACCCCAGATAGTTAGCCCAAGGCGCAGGGGTGTCCGGCCGTGTGATCACGTACTCTTTGTTCGTTTCATCAAAATAACCGTACTTCATAGAATCACTGACTCCTTTGAATAATTTCGTTCTTATCTATTCGTTCGGGTTTCACCCGATTCCAACTGTAATAAGTATAACAACCGAGAAGGCTGAAAACAATGTGGTTTTCTAACCGAAACATGGAATATAACATTTTCAAGGTCCGAACTGACCATAAATGGTCGTTCGGGACTTTTCGAGCCTTGTATCATTCACCATCCCATTTTTGGTCTTCGATGCTGTCCAAAAATTCGCGGAAGTCGTCGCGTGCTTTTTCGATCTTCGTGCGGTCCTGTTTATCCAGGACTTCTTCAAAGCGCTGGAGTTCATGGTCAATGAGTTTTCTCACATCGCCGATGCTCTCCTCATACAGACGCTCACCGCGGAACAAAAGAAGTTTGTTTTCTTCTTCCTCGCGCGGATGGATCTTCAGCGAAGCCAGTTCCTCGAAACGTGCATCGATCTCTTCGTCCGTCATGGTCACATCGTCCTTCTTCAGCACGATACGCTTCGTCTCTCCGGTGGATACAACCTTTACCACGACCTCAAGGATACTGTTGATATCATAGGTGTATGTGATATCGATGGCTTCCTCGCCGGCCTTTTTGCGCGGCACCGGAACCTCGACCTCACCCAGTTTCATGTTGTTCTTTGAGAAACGGCTCTCTCCCTGCAGGATCTCCACGCGAATGCAGCGCTGCATGTCGCTCGCCGTGTACAGCCGCTCGGTACGGGATACCGGGATCACAGTGTTTCTCTCAATGATCGGGAAGAAATGGCCAGCCTCCATGTAGCCGCCCTCACGGCCTACCACCACATCGGTTCCCAGCGTGAACGGACATACGTCCGTCATAACGATCTCACGGATGGCCTCGTTTCTCTCCTTCATGGCTCCCTGGATCGCCGCGCCCAGCGCCACGACCTCATCGGGATTTAAGGATACGTTGGGGAACCGTCCGAACAGCTTCGTAACGAATTTCCGGACAATGCTCATCTTTGTAGCGCCGCCGACCAAAACGACTTCACTGATCTCTGCGAGTTTGATATTCGCATCCTTCAGGCTGCGTTCAATGGGACGGCTAAGCTGCGCCAGCAAAAGCTGGCAATTCTTCTCATATTCGTCTTCGGTTATCTTGCACTCCAGCACTTCCTCGCCGACCTTCGCTTTCATCGTGACCTCACGGCCTTCCGAAAACTCCTTCTTAGCGATCTCAGCCTGACGGCGGATATGCAACATAGTCTTTGCATCCAGATCCTTTTCATCCAGTTTGCATTTATTCAGGAAAATGTGGTAGAGGATCGTCGTGAAATCCTCGCCGCCCAGGAAATTATCGCCCGCGACCGCACGCACCTGCATCACACTCTTATATTTTTCCAGAATGGATACGTCAAATGTACCGCCGCCTAAGTCAAATACGAGAAAACGGGTCTTTTCCGCCTTCTCATGCAGGCCGTAAGAGATCGCAGCCGCTGTCGGCTCACTGATCATACGCTCGACCTTCAGTCCGGCCAGTTCTCCGGCGCGCTTCGTCGCACGACGCTGCGCATCGTTGAAGTACGCAGGCACACTGATCACGGCCTCCTCCACCGGCTGCCCCAGGAAGACTTCCGCGTCCTCCTTCAGCGACCGAAGGATAAATGAAGACAGTTCCTCCGAAGTATATTTTTTACCGGCGAGCTCGTACTCTTTTGTCGTACCCATGCTGCGCTTGAATACCTCGGCTGTATCCATCGGATGCAGCGCCTTGCGTTCCAGAGCGGTCTTTCCGATGAAGACATTTCCCTCTTCATCGACGCTGACCACCGAAGGCGTCAGGCTTTCGCCCAGACGGTTCGGGATGATCTTCGGACCGTTCTCTGAGTAATATGCCACCAAAGAGTTGGTGGTACCTAAATCAATACCTAAAATCATAACTTCCCTCCGAGACCGGCAAAAACGGCAAAATCGTTCTTGCAGATCTCAAATGCTTTCGCGTAATGTATAGTTGCGCCGGCTTTGTCCTTGCGGGCCTGAGCCAAAAGCGCTTCGACCAGATCTACCTCGTAGCAGCCGCTCTCTCTGCAGAAATCGCAGATCGCCGAGTTTTTCATCTCATCAAGGTATTCCTGCGTCTTTGTATAATTGCCACGTAGATAACTGCACATGGCGAGCTGGAAGAACGCATGTTTACGTCCCTGATAGTCACTCAGTTCCTGTTTCTCACGTTCCTCCAGAGCGCGAAGCACTTCATCCAGCTTCGCCTCGGCTCCGATCTGCTTGTAACAATATGCCAAGGGCAATGTATTGCCTGAGCGGAACGCCTTGTGGTATTCCTCCCAAACGTTGATCGCCTGTTTGAACTTTCCGCGCAGCATAAGCACGCGCGCGTATGCACGGTAAGAGCCGCCGTTCTTCTTATATTCCTTCGCCAGACTCATTTCCAGAAGCATCAGATTCTGCTTTTTTAAGATCGCCTTGACGAGCGTACTGTAATAAACATCCGGATACGTCTTCATCAGTTTTTCCGCACGCTCTACAAAGCCGCCGGTGGTGTAGGCCTCCATCAACGTATCGTTGATCGCATCATCGTTAACGGCGCCGGCCTTTTTCGCCCGTCCCAGCGTCTTCTCCAGCATGTCCATATTCTTAAGACGGCTGTAGCAACGCGCCAGATAGCGGAAGAAAATGGGTGGTACCCGATCTTCGGATACTAAGATCGCCTTCTCCAACAGGCTGATCGCCTCTTCCAGATGGTTCGACGCCATGTAGATTCGCGCACGGTTGTAATATGCGTAGCCATTGCCCGGATCCAGGTCGCACGCCTGCTGGAAGTCGTCGGCTGCCTCCTGTTCGAAGCCCAGGCGGAAATTCATCAGTCCACGTGAGATCGCATAATACGAAGTCGCATCGGCATCCAGTTGCAGGCTGTATTCCGCCAGCGCGCCCTCGTAGTCGCCCATGTCCTCCAGGACCTCGCCGAGATTTCCGTGCAGCATATAGTGATCGGGAGCGATCTTTCGAACCTCCTCCAGATACTCTCTCGCCTTATCATACTGGCGCAATTCCCGCGCGCAGGCCGACAGACGGAACAGCGGATTCACGTTTTCCTTATCCATGTCGCGGGCGATCTCAAAGAAACGGATGGCGTTTTCATACTCTCGCTTCTCGAAGTAAACATTGCCCGTAAAGAAGAAGTAACGCGGGGATTCCGGTTTCAATTCACGCGCCTTTTCCAGTGCCTTCAAAGCCTCGTCGTACTCATCACGGTAATAGTGCACGAGTGCCTTCTCGTGGTAGACCTGATCCTTCTGCTGAACGTCATTCTTCTCTTCGTCAGCCATATCGGTCACAGCCTGATTGATGATCTCCAGCGCTCCGTTCATGTCTTTCTTCCGGCGCAGGATCTTCGACTGGTAGACCTTGATCCACGTACTCGGAACTTCCCGCTTAAGGAAGTCGTTCAATACATCTTCCATTGCCTCATATGCATCGACCTCCTCATACAACGACATCAGGTCAATGTAAGGTCTTACATAATACGGACAATAATAGATCGCATCGGAATATGCGCGGATCGCATCCTTATATTGACGCATGGCCTGCAGGGCGTAGCCCATCTGCAGATATGCATCATAGTTGTTCTTTTCGATGTCGACCGCTTTTTCAGCATAGTCGACCGCCTCCTCGAACTGTTTCATCCGGTTGAGGATCATAGCACGCTGTGTATAACACATGCCGGAATCATCATCCCTGTCGATGAGGGCCGTGTTTTTGATCGCGATCTCGTTATACGTAAGCGCCTGCTCCAGTGCAAGCGGATCCGCATGCTGTTCATCGGTCTCCAGGTCACACTCGGCAACAAAATAATACGCCAACGCCCTGCGGTCGTGATTGCGATCCATGACCTCCTTCGGAGCGTCATCGTCCTTATGGATCTCGTAATCCTTGATCCAGTTTAAGAAGTTTTCTTTGGATTCCGCAAACCGGTTCGCCTGCAGGAGAACACGTCCGTACAGATAGTGATAATCCATGATCATCGCATCTTCGGGCACCTTCATCTCCTCCAGGATCTTGAGCGCGTCATCAAACATATAATTCTGATACAGGCTCCAGATCAGTTCGATCGAGTTTGCCGTGTCATCGGGATCCTCTTCGAACTTCGAGCGCATCTCATCGATCATCTTTTCATTGCACTGTGTCAGAAGCGAGTGCACATAGGTGTCGAAGCGGTTGATCCCGAGCAGGTCCTTGAACTGCTTCTTTGCTTCGGCGTAGTCGCCTTCCTTCATAATGCATTCCGCCAGACCCAGTTTCGCACTGTAGGACTCCGGAGCGATCTCCAAAACCTTATTGTACCACTCGCGCGCAGTCTCATAGTCTTCCGTGCGCATGGCGATCTCTGCCATCATGACCCGAGCCATGGGCATATCCTCATATTCCTCGATG
>ONPC01000127.1 GCA_900319565.1 uncultured Eubacteriales bacterium
AGGACTGAACTAGTCGCGCAAGCGGCTTGTGAGGGAAGATTTCGAACATAACCCAAATACTTTGGAACAGCCCCCTCGAAAGAGGGCGGCTACTCCAAAACATCCGGAATATCCCTTCCGAGGAAGAAAGATTTGGCCCAATTGAGCGGGATCAATATGTAACGAAAATAAGACTATTTTTACGCTCGCAAGACACGAAAAAGGGAGTTTTATACGCTCACACGAACTTCTTTACACTTACAAAACAAGTATTGCGGGGGCACTTTTCCTGTGGTATAACTTAATCATCAAAGAGATGCGAACAAAAACAAACGCATCCGAGAAAACCCTTCCGGTTTGTAGGGGATCGGAAGAAAACACAAAATACATATGTGAAAGGAAGAAAAAATTATGAAGAATAACAAAGGTTTTTCACTCGTTGAACTTATCATCGTAGTAGCTATCATGGCAGTCCTTATGGGTATCCTGGCTCCTCAGTACATCCGTTACGTTGAGAAGACCCGTATCCGTGCAGATGACTCCATCGTATCCGAAGTTGACAAGTCTTGCCAGGCAACTCTTGCGGACGAGAAGTTCTACACCAAGGTTTCCGGTTCTGTTGTAACTATTACATTCACAAATAATGCTGGTTCTATCGCCGTAAGCGGTCTTGACAGCTCTGTTGTAACCGATTTCTGCAACGAAGTTTACGCTTCTGTATACGGCAAGGCTCAGGCAGTTGATAATCACAAGTCTAAGGGTTACGGCGCAGCCGGCACCACCGTTCTGAAGTATGAGTGGGATGGCAGCCTTTACACCTGGAAAGACGCTTCTATCACCAATCAGGTTAAGGACTCCAAGTACTATCAGGCTACAACTACTCCGTAATTGTTTGAAGATTAATCCTGAATACTTAATGTAAATAGAAGCCTCTTATCGGCCCTACCGATAAGGGGCTTTTTAATACGTATAACCTTGCTGGCTTTTTACAGCTCCCGACAGAATTGCTTCGAGGAAGACAATAGACAGACGCAGTCGAAGAACACTTCAACCATGGTGTGTCCAGCTGAAAGACCTCTATAACCAACTCTTGCCGGATCCACTAAACAATAGATGAGAGTTTATAAAAATTTTATAAAGTGATGACATTTACATATGAAACCCGTCACTGACATAAAGTTGCTTGCGATGAAGGCGGTGACATGTTATAACGTATATGTCTGATAAACAGTTGATCGTGTATCGCTGTTTCGAGTCCGGCCCGGAAGACCGGCGTGGTAGACGCAAGCAGATGGATCTGCATGCGGAAACGCTCCCCACGTTTCTGGCATGTCTAAACACGAAAGGGATTGTATCATATGAAAAAGAAAAATGGAGGTTTTTCGCTAATCGAGCTGATCGTAGTCGTATCGATCATAGTAGTTTTAATGGGGATCATCACACCGCAGTATATTCGTTATCTGGAGCATTCACGTGTTCGTCATGATGATTCGGTTATCACAGATATCCAGAAGGCAGCAAATGTACTGGTATCCGATGGTGATTATGATGAATACATCACCGGGGACATCAAGATCTATATCAACAGTCAGGGCGTTCCGTACCAGCTTACCGGAGTCGGCACAGCTTCTTCTACGGTAGGCAATGAATTCCTGGATGAGATCAAAGCTTCCGTATATGGAACTACGACACCTTCCGGTGGATTTACTTCAAAGACATATCTTTCATGGACAGGTGAATATATTCAGTTGCGTTATGATCAAAATCTTTTGACTTTCGTTACTGAGTACCACAACTTCCCGGATAAAAGCATTTATTATCAGTAAGAATATATACCATGTACGACCCGAGTAGGAGAGGAGCCTTGCATGTGTAAATAAGTAAGGATGGTTAACAGCCCCCGCTTTATGCGAGGGCTGTTGCTGTAGCAAGTTGTATTTTTGCACGACCGGGTACACGTTGGCAAACGTTTCAAAACACTGGCATAACATATCTTGTTTCCACTGTTTCCCTATGCTATAGATAAGATAGGTTTTTATAGATATCATAAGGAGGTAGACTATGAAACGGAATACGAATAAAGGTTTTTCTTTGGTGGAACTGATCATCGTTGTAGCTATGATGGCGGTATTGATGGCTCTTGTGGCTCCACAGTATATACGCTATGTGGAGAAAACGCGGGTCCGTGAGGATGACGCTGTCGTAAAAGCTCTGATCGACGTGATTCTGGTCACGGTAGAAGAAACGGATGCGCATGAATTGCTTACCGACGGAGCGCAGCCTGTTTTTTCTATGGATGCAAGCGGTGCTATTTCTGTTTCCGGTTGGGATGCAACTATGGAAGCAAAATTCCAGTCGGAAGCGTATGCGACGCTGTATGGTACGTCCACGCCGAAGAACGTTTTTAAATCAAAAGAGTATAAAAACTATCTGGCCGGCAACGACATCCAGATCACCTATGTTTACAATGAGAATTTAATGACCTATAAGATCCTCACGATCGCGGTACCTGCGAACTCTACGTTTGCAAACGGGAATGCGCCTACTACGTAAGTTATTATTTGGTTTTTGTCGGTGGATTTCCATGTCAGGTGGTTTCCTCGGACGGAAAATGCGATGCTTTTGAAAAATGACCTCCGAAAACATCCTAAAGTATTAAATTTTTCGAAAATATTGCAGAATCTGTTTGATATTTAATACCCCCTGTGCTATAATAAAGTATAAAAAGGATTAGGGGGTAGTGGGCATGTCGGAAGGACAGTTGCTTATTACGGGCTTGGTGCTCGCCGGTGTATTGGGGCTGTTGATCGGAAGTTTCTTAAACGTCTGTATCTATCGCATCCCGAGAGGCGAAGGAATAGCATTGGAGCCTTCTCATTGCCCGAACTGCAAGACGAGACTTAAGTGGTTTGAGTTGATCCCGTTGTTTTCCTGGATCGGCCTCAAAGGAAAGTGCAGGACTTGCAAACACCCGATCTCGAAACAGTATCCCATCGTGGAAGCATCCAACATGCTACTGTATCTTCTCATCGTTTGGGTATGTGGATTTCAACCGGTCACGGTTCTGTACTGCCTGATGGCATCGGCTCTGCTGGTTCTCTCCGTGATCGACTTTCGGACCTTCGAGATCCCGTTCGGCATCAACCTTTTTATCGGAGTTTTGGGACTCTTCGCACTGGCGCTGGATTACAAAAACTGGCTCCTGTACGTGATCGGCTTCTTCGCCGTTTCGGTTCCACTCCTACTGGTTTCGTTCATCACCCGCGGTCGCGGCATCGGCGGCGGTGATATAAAACTGATGGCAGCTGCAGGGCTGCTGATCGGTTGGAAAAACATTTTACTTGCATTCTTTTTGGGATGCATCATCGGTTCCGTGATCCATCTGATCCGGATGGCAGTATCAAAAGCCGGAAGGGTGTTGGCTATGGGACCGTACCTGGCAGCGGGTATCCTGCTGGCAGCACTTTGGGGAGAAACCTTCCTGAAGTGGTATTTAGGGATGTTCCGCGAGTAACGGACACCCGAGGGGACATACTCCTCAAATAGGATGATGCATACCGGCTTGTAATGCAGGTGCGGGTGCAAAAAATGGAGGTTACGTATGGCAGGAAAAGTCATAAGTATTGAGATCGGAAACGTTCTCACAAAGGTGTGCGAGATGGATTATCGCTCATCGAACGCGAAAGTCTATAACAGCTTTACGTTCGAAACGCCGAAGGGGACCATCGAAGATGGCTACGTAAAAGAGGCGGATGAATTCATCGATGTGCTGCATGCAAAACTGGCGTCAAACCAGATCAAAACGAAGAAAGTAGTATTCACGGTATCTTCCAGTAAGATCGCCACGAGAGAAGTCTTCTTACCTTTGGTTTCCAGAGATAAGATCATGTCTATGGTACGGGCAAACGCATCGGATTACTTCCCGATGGACATCTCTAACTACTATCTGACCTATACCGTTTTGGAAAAAGCGGTATCCGCTGAAGAAAAGAAACTGAAGTTGCTGTTGATCGCAGCCCCTCTCGACATGATCGAAGCTTATTTCGACCTGGCCAGAACCATGAGTCTGACCATCGTCACCATCGATTATGCCGGAAACTCGATCTTCCAGGTCCTGAAGGAAATGAAGACTCAGGGAACCAGCATCTCCATCCACGTAGGTGAGACAAACACCTATGTTACGATCCTGGAGAACGGCATCCTGAACCTTCAGAGAGTAGTTTCCTACGGCGCGAACAGCGCAGTCGAGACATTGCTCTCCATCGATAAGTATCGTTACGACGAGACCATGGATGAACAGAAGGCTTATGAGCTATTCATGAGCCAACAGCTCATCAACACGGTCATCCCCGATGACGACAACTCTCGTGAGCAGGAGATCCTGACCGAAGACGAAAAGATCCGTAACGAGGTAACCGAGTCCCTTCGTTTCCTTCTCGGAAACATTGTACGTGTTATCGACTACTACATGTCGAAGACACCGGGCGCTCGTATCGACATGATCTTCCTGTCCGGTATCGGTGCTGAGTTCCGCGGCATGCGCGAACTCTTCTCGTTCGAGATCGGCAGCGCAGTTAAGTCCGTTACGGCTCTGCCGGGCGCAAGTTATAATCCGACCGGTGGCGCTGACTCCTGTGCAGTTATGCTCCCTGCAGTCGGAGCTACGAAGGGTTCCATGAACCTGATGCCCGAAGTCTTCAAGACCAAGAAGGTTAAGAACGACTCCATGCTGGGCCCAATCGTGGTATGCCTGGCAGGTATCGTCGGAGCGGTTGCGATGTGGTTCTACGGCAGCTTTACATATGATCAGAGATTAAATGAGGTTTCTGAACTCGAGGCGAAGAAGAAACAACTGGAGACGATCGACCTGGTTATTCAGCAGAAAGATCGTTCGCAGAAGACCTTCGACGAGTTCATGACCATGTATAAGACGACTCGTAATCCGAACCAGAAACTGGTAGATTTTCTGGATGAGATGGAACACAAGATGCCTACGAGCTTCGAAGCGTTTAAGATGCATGTGACCGAGGACGGCGTTTCGTTTGAGATTCACTGTGCTTCTAAGACGGACGCAGCCGAGATCATTCAACAGTTCCGTACGTTCAATACGATCGATATCATCAGCCTTTCGGATGTTGAGGAGAAAGCAAAAGAAACTACTGCTCCTGAGACCATTGGTTACGTGATCGATCCGGATACGGGCGAAACCGTTCCTCTCTATGGTAATACGGAGACCACCAGTGCTGAGGTTGAGACCGAGACCGATGAAAACGGTTCTGCGGTAGAACCGTCCACTGCAGATCGTATTTTGGAACTTCGCATCACTTGCATATACAAAGATGTTAACACCATCTTCGGCGACACAGAAGCAGCTACATCGACAGCTGCAGCGGCACAGTAAGGGGGTGTAGAACATGAGAATTACCAAAAGAGATATTAAAGTTATTTTACTGCTGATCGGTATCCTGAGTGCATTCATCACATATCAGTTCTACTTCAAGTCAAAACTGGATGATATCGAGACACAAGATAACGCTATCAGCCAGCTGAAGGCCGACATCGAAGACCTTGAGAAAAAGAAAGCCTACGAAAAGCAATATCGTAAGCAGATGGGTGATCAGGAAATTGCGGTCAATGCTAAGATCGATGAATTTCCTGCAGATCAGTGGTACGAGGATGGTATTCTGTTCTTAAACTACATGGAAAAACGCCATGAGTTGTTCGAGGACAGAGACCCGATCAAGATTTATTTTAAGAAATACGGCTTTACAGAGGCTACGGATATTGACAACGTCATTGGTCAGTTGAATGCGACGGAACGTCGTATCGCCCTCAGGGATGCCTCAACAAAGGCTGAGTTTCTTTGCAACTATGATGCTCTGAAGGAAATGATCCGTATTATTTATGGTAAGGAAAATACGGATGATACAGACACCAAGACACGTCGAATGATCCGGACCATAGATCTGGAAGTTAAGTGGGACGGGACCTTCCCTCTTCAGGGAACTATACAGTTCAGTTCGTTTGCGATGAACGATACAGGCAGCAAGGGACGTATTTATGTTCCTGTAAAGGTTCCGGGCTACGAAGAAGTTTACCAGATCACTCAGGTTGAAGGTAAGGAGTATGTTCCTCACACCGCACCCGAGACAGATCCTGACACCAATGAACTGGTAACCGATCCGGTAACCGGCGAAACCAAGATGGTTAATGATGATATTATCGGTATCGATTGCGTATTCGGCGATCTGACACCGACCACAGAAGCTGTTGAGACCAGCTCGTTTGAAGCAGTTCGCTGATTTAAACGACTAAAAACTCAGTAATACCTTTCCCGGCGGCGGGATAAACCCGCCGCCTGAGGATAAGGCTTAAAGAATAAGAAGAAAAGAACAAACAAAAAACAAACAGAATAAGGAAGTATGAATATGAAGAGGACGCCGTTTCGTTGCGGCGATGACATAGATATTAGGAATATGTGTAAAAAAGGAGAGGTTACTATGGTGGAGAAAATGAAGAAAAACAGTGGTTTCACCTTGGTTGAATTGATCGTGGCGGTTGCTTTATTTGCAATCGTTATCGGGCCTTTGTTTCAGGCTTTCTCCAATTCGATCAAAGCGAATTCAAAGGCACGAAGTGTGCTGAAAGCAACACAGTTAGCAACATCCATTATGGATAATGTTGAACGTTTCAGCGCGAAGGAGTTGCGGGAGGATTTTACTAATCTTGCGGATTACACGAAACTGCTTCCTAAGGGGATGACGAACTCTCCTTCGAGTAAAACTGTTCAAGGAGATAATGTTACGATTGAATTTAAGGGTGTAACATATCAGGATTTAAATCTGAATATTAAGGTTGTTATTGAAAAAACCGCTTCGAATCTCAGTAACAAGTACCATGTATACAGAGCGGATGTATATGTTCATGCGAACCGAGGGGTCAGCCCTGCACTTGCCTTTACCAACGATCCTTTGGCTCATATGAGAGGCTCTGTAAAGAATATTCAATAAGGTGGGAGGTACTATTATGAAACGATTTAAGAAAGATAACCGCGGTGCGGCTCTGGTAACAGCGGTAATTACGATCATGTTCATTGCGATCCTGGGAACCACCTTGCTTTCCGTATCGTATTCGAACCTGATCATGAAGAAGAACAACATGAAGGCGAAAGACAACAACTACACTGCCGAGATGGCTATGGGCGAACTTCAGGCTGTCCTTCGTTCCCAACCGGATAAAAATGCGATCGTCAGTCTTTTAAACGATAACACGAAGGTAAACCAAACTTCTAAGCTTTTCCTTGCCGATACATTTTATCCTGTAGCAAAGAGTGAAGCTAATTCGATTAACGATCAAATCACGATCACGTATGGAAATATAACTTCTACGCCCGACAGCATTACCATTTCAGACGTGACTGCATCGAGTGTGGTAGATGGCTTCGAGTCCAATGTAAAGACGGATATCGTAATCACATACACATCCGGCGGACGTTATAATCTGGATATCAACGATTTCAGTATCCTTACGGATAAGGATTTTTCCTTGGATGACCAGCAGGATCGTGCAACGAATGCACATATCTACGGATACCTGTATTGTGGTAGGAAATCCAATTCTGATAACACGGCAATGTGTATCTCACATAACAGTAATGTTAATATTATTTCCGAAGCAGCAATTATTAATGGCGATTTGATCGTTCAGGACTCTGCAGTGCTTCATATTTTGGGCGGCACATGTATCGTTACCGGTAACATTAAAGTTACTGGAAATGCTACCTTGATCGTATCTTCCAACTGTAAGGTCTCGGGTACTGCAACCGGAAATATAATCGGTATGAACAACATTACGACAGGAACCGGTATTAATATCAACAGTGCATTAAATAACGGTACTGTAACTAAAGGATTATTCAAAGATTGTGTGCTTACCGGTGGTATTACCGTAAACGTCGGAACAAATCTGGCTGCGGAGAACCTTTCTGCTGAAAGTAAAAAAACTTTCGGAACCGAAGAATACAGAGCATTCCTGTTTCAGGAGCAAGCAAGTGGACAGACATTTAATGAGTTAAAGAATACGCTTTTCTTATCGAACTCCAAGCTCCTGTTCCAAAGCGGTGATTACATCAACACTACGATCGTTACCCCCGGACGTGTTGTTATGGCCGTTCAGAAGCAGTTTGTAACCACACAGCTGGCTCCGGATAAGTATGAAGCACTCAGACAGCTTACGGTTCCGAAGATCCATCCGAGCGGACATAACACAATCGAGAATCCGACCGTAGCTGCGACCGGACAGCCGCTCAAGTTTGATGATCTTCTCTATCCCAGAGATGTTACTTCCAACTTCCTCAGCAACTTATTTAATGTTGCTAATCCCGATGGCGGTACTAAGAAGGCAAATGTAAAACTTACCAATTGGCGCATAAATGACTACGATTGATAGATACAGTAAATAAGGAGGGACATTTTATGTCAGCAGATGTAAGAAAGAAGAAAAATGCCGGCTTCTCCTTAGTAGAGCTGATTGTCGTTGTTGCAATTATTTCCGTTTTGATCACTGCGGTAGCCATTACGTTTTCGGTCGTCGGAAAAGCAAATGCGAAGTCATATGCGACTACTTTGAAGCAAGCAATAGCGTCGGCTCGTAGTGATACGATGGGACGCGTTCAAAACACCTACGAACTGATCATTACGGGGAATGATGACGAGACAGTGGATGTTCGGATCGGCGAAACCGGCAGCAAAAAGAAGATTGGAGAAAAAGACATTCCGGTTGAATTGTATTCGGATGGAGCTCTAGTCAAGATGGTTCCCGGAAGAGTCTTTCGAATGAGATTTTCAAAATCAGACGGCCATGTGACGTATATGCATTTTGACGGTGGCGCAATCGATGCGTTTGATTCACCGGGTGAATTACAGATTCAGTGCGGTTCCAATTCAGGAAAACATTATACGGTTCATGTGGTTAAACAAACCGGTAAGGTTTATATGGATTAAGAAAGGAGGCAGTTATGAAACGACTTAAGAGTATGTTAAAAAACAACAAAGGTGTAACTTTAGTTGAGTTGATTATTTCATCCGCGATTTTACTCCTGATTATTACTGCCTTTCTGAGTATGATAGCTTCTGCTACCAAAATGTTTGCGAGGGGTTCGAGAGATCTGGATGTGCAGGAAGAAGCACAGTCTGTAACAACTCAAATCGAGAACTTACTCGCGGATGCAAATTTATATGCAGGTCAGGTAGGAAATGAGATCTACATCGTAAACGAAGATCTGGTTCATGTAATAACGGAAACCTCTAACGGTGTTTACTACAGCAACTATGAATTTCCTGCTACTCAGGATCCTACAACAGAGAATGTTAAGACGCTTTTAGCCGCCAATAATACGGCTGCTCTTAAAGGCCCCGTTCATTTGTCCAGCGCGCTTCTGTCAAAGAGAATGAATCACTTGGCGCTGAATACTGATAACCTGGATTCGGATAACATTGTTTATCTCTCCATGAGTTATAAGAACCAGGACAGAGAAGTCGCTGTGAATGAGAGCGTTTACTTGAGAAATGAGCCCGGTACGGGTGGCGGTCATGGCCACAACGTTCCGCCGGATAACGATTTCGATGCAGAGTTATTCGTTCTTCGTTATAAGAATCATAACCTTAAGACTGATTTCGGAGTAACTAAGGTCACTTCTATTTCCGGTGCAGATGCATCTAAGTATGATTTAGATATTAATACAGGTGTTGTAAAATTGAAATCTTCTGTAGCTATCGGCGAATCTTCTGCAGGTGGTGCTACCGTTACCTGTACTAAAAACAACCAGCCGTATAAGATCCGTCTTTCCTTCGATGCTTGTTCGATTGGACTTCAGGATTCAAACAATTTAGCTCAGACCGTTTCCCTGCGTGCAGCGAATGTTGAACAGGCAAATGACTACATTGCCGTAAAAGGCTTTGATACGCATTCAACGGATGTATTCTATACGGTTACTTTAAAGATTGCACCTTCTTATAATTTTACAAGTGGTAATGCTCTTACGGCTAGCCGTTTTACTTCTTCCGCAACTACCAAGCAACTTGGAGAACAGAGTATTCTGGAAGGAGATAAACAATTCGCCGGTGGTGGATATTATAAGGGCGTATATCGCTTGCTCCTGGATAACCAATCCAATCACTTGATCTTCAGACAGTTGTCCCAGTGTGATCGTGTTGAGACACGGACTAACAATAAGCCGGTTCCTATGTATACGATCAAGGTAGAGCATAAATCGGGCACTACCTATGAAACTCTCGGAGAAACCACGATCAAGGTAAATATTCCGAATTCCAGTTGGTATCACTAGAATTTATATTACTTGATTTCTTTCGGAGTCTGCGCCTAGCGCAGGCTCCGTTTTTCTTGACTAAATTGCGAAATCGTGATATAGTGTTTTCGTTGCATTTTGGTTTTCCGGTTTTTATTGGAATGGTTTAGAGAATATGAATCCGTATACACTTTTACTTATTTCGTCTTTTGTAATTACATTTGCCCTTTTATTCCTGCTTGATACTTTTCTGGAGAAAAGAAAACGGAAAAAGAAAGGACAGCCTACGAAGCTTCCCGGCTCCTTTTTTGTAGCGCATGGCTTTACCTATCTGGCCTTTATGCTGGGTACGGCGATCCTGACGGCGACGTTCTGGATGAAGGCAAACTTTAACGAAACAGACCTGTCAACGTTGTTCTTTCACATGCACGTGAAGATCACGAGCAACGACATTAAAAACTTCAAAGGCCTGTATTTGTGGATCTCATTCCTCGTATTTGTGGGCTCTTTTACTCTATGGCTGTTAGGAAAACTCGGAGCATTTTTGTTTCACCGTGGGCCGAAAGGTTGCCGTATTTCGTACATCGTGATCCGTAATATAATTATCGTAGCTTACCCTGTGATCGCTATTTGTGTGATCTGTTCGCATTTCAACGTGATCTCGTATATCAAGCAGCGCATGGACACGACCAGCCTTTACGACGATTACTATGTGGATCCGAAGACCGCGAAGGTTACATTTCCCGAGAAGAAACGAAACCTAATCTACATCTATCTGGAGTCGGTGGAAAACTCATACGCAGATCCGGCTCATGGCGGGGTATCGGAGGATAACCTGATTCCCGAACTGACAGAACTGTCCCTGAAGTACGAGAATTTCGGTGACAGAGGAAGTAATATCTTGCATGGGCCTACGCCGGTGTCGCAGAATGCCTGGACCATGGCTTCTCTGGTCGGTCAGACCAGTGGTATCCCCATTAATTTCGGTTTTGACAGCGTTATCATGCAGGACGGCGTAAAGGAATACCTCCCGGGTGCGTTTAACCTCGGCGACATGCTGAAACGCGAAGGATACGATCTGTGTTATCTGATCGGCTCGATTTCCAGTTTTGCTGCTATGGATGTTTACATGCGCACGCATGGAGATTACGCGATCCGTGACTACAACTATTATCATGATAGAGGCCTGATCGATTACTTCGTGTGGTGGGGCTTTGAAGACTTTAAGGTATTCGAATTTGCGAAGGATTATCTCAATGAGGCGAGCGCGTCGGATCAACCGTTCGCGCTGACACTGATGACCATGGATACGCATTTTACCGATGGTTGGAAGTGTAAGTATTGCGAGGATAAATATGACAGTCAGTACAGCAATGTTATTGCGTGTTCTTCCAAACAGGTGAATGAATTCGTCAAATGGGTCCAGGAACAGCCGTTTTATGAGAATACCACTATCGTGGTGATCGGTGATCACCCGACCATGGATACCGCATATTATAATAAGCTGAAGTATTCTTCAAAGGACTACGTTCGCCGGAATTATCTGGCAGTCATCAACTCTGCAGTTGAAAACCCTTCCGATAAAGCGCGGACATTCCAGGTTATAGACATGTATCCGACCACCGTGGCAGCTTTGGGCGCCACGATCGAAGGCGACCGTCTGGGACTGGGAACCAACCTGTTTTCGACCAAGCCGACCCTCTATGAGGAACTGGGGCAGGAGTATTTCGACAAAGAGATCATGAAGAACTCCCGCTTTTATAACCATAAGCTGGCGAAGTTCGATTAATGTAGCTGCAGACATGTTCTGCATATAGTTTACGTGCCATACGCCGTTTGGCGTATCACGTTCATAAGTGCCTGTGAGAGAGTGAGAGATCGTTTTTTCACAGGCTTTTTCTATGCTTGGTATAGGTCGCTTCGTTTGTCAGGACACCTTCCCGACTGTATTTAAGTCGACGGTATAATCAGGGTCGGGGCGCGCGTTATTTTACATGGTTTTTACATATACTATCTCTGCTTTTTACAATGCGAGTATATACTATCTGTGTGAGGTATATATAACAGATGTAGGGGGCAGGAATCACCCCGGTATGACTTTGGAGGGTCTATGAATTTACGAAATATGCTTAGTTTTGCGGCAGATACTGCATCCAATGTGAGTTCGGATGCGCCTACGATGGATATAAATAATATCCTGAGTTTGTTGGGTGGTCTGGCGCTGTTTTTATTTGGAATGAACCTGATGGGTGACGCGCTGAAGAAACAGGCCAGCGGTCGTCTGAAAAACGTTTGGTCCACGCTTACGACCAGTACGTTTAAAGGCTTTTTACTGGGCCTGGTCGTTACCATCGTGGTCCAGTCTTCATCGGCCACGACGGTCATGGTCGTCGGCTTTGTTAACTCCGGCTTTATGACCTTGCAGCAGTCGGTCGGCGTTATCATGGGTGCAAACCTGGGCGCATCGATCACGAGCTGGATCCTCGCGACTTCTCAGTTTGAGGGATCGACCATCTTTATTCTTCAGTTCTTTAAGCCGTCGTTTTTTATGCCGATCCTGGCATTTATCGGCGTGCTGTACTATGTATTCCTGGGTAAGGGGAAAAAGAAGGATCTGGGACTGATCCTGCTGGGCGTTTCCATCCTCCTGTACGGCATGGAAGCGATGTCCGATGCGGTGGCTCCCCTGGCTAAAATGGATTCCTTCAAAAACCTGATGGTGAAGTTTTCCAACCCTCTGTTGGGATTGTTTGTCGGTACCGCGATCACGGCGGCCATTCAGAGTTCCGGCGCTTCCGTCGGTATCCTGCAGGCGCTGTCCACGACCGGCGCTATATCCTATGGGACCGCGATCCCCATCGTCATGGGTCAGAACATAGGTACGTGTATCACGGCCATGATCTCCTCTGTGGGAGCTACGAAAAACGCGAAGAGAGCGGCCTGGATCCATTTGTACTTCAACGTGATCTCCGCGACCGTTTTGCTTATCGCATATATTCTGATCTCGCATCTGGTGCCGATCCCCGTGCTGGATCGCGCTGCCGGTCCGGTCGGCATCGCAGTCATCCATACTGTATTTAAACTGAGCGCATTGACCCTGTGGGCACCGTTCTCGAAGCAACTGGTCACCCTGGCGGTAAAGACCGTTCCCGATGCAAAGTCGGAAGAGAAGATCGAAGTCCTGGACGAACGTCTCCTGGATACCCCGTCCATCGCGCTGGATCGCTGCCGTGAGGCGACGAACAACATGGCAGTGCTGGCCTGCGACACACTGGCGACTTCGCTGGATCTGCTTTCGAACTACACGGAGAAGGTGGGAAATACCATCCGCGAAGGCGAGGAAGAGGTCGATCACTACGAGGATATGCTTGGTACCTATCTGGTTAAACTGTCCGGCCGTAACATGACTGAGGCGGACAGCCACGAGGTTACGAAGCTCCTGCACATGATCGGTGATTTTGAGCGTATCAGTGACCATGCGGTGAACCTGCTCGAGACCGCGCAGGAGATCGCGGATAAGGGCCTGGCTTTCTCAGCGGAAGCGACGGTGGAACTCGACACCATGACGCGTGCCGTTCTCGAGATCCTGAACATGACACTCACCGCGTTTACAACGGATGACCTCGCATTAGCGCTTCATGTAGAGCCTTTAGAGCAGACGGTGGACTATCTTAAGTCTGCGATCAAAAAACGCCATGTACAGCGCTTACAGCGCAATGAATGCACCATTGAGATGGGCTTTATACTGTCGGATATCCTGACGAACTTAGAGCGTGTCTCCGACCACTGCTCGAACGTCGCGCTGTGTATGCTTGAGATCGCGCAGGACAGCCTGGAGATGCACGAATACCAGCAGAAGATCCGCGACAACGATATCAGCAACTATAACCGCACCTACGACGAATACATGGAGAAATACAAACTCCCGGAGCGCGCAGAGAGTGCAAAGACCGCGCCGGCGGAGGCGTGATCTGACGAGTCGGACTGAGACTTCCTACGGTTAAGATATAACAGGGCCTTGGAAAAACGAGAGATCGTTTTTCCAAGGCCCTGATTTTTTAGAGTTAGTTTTACACATGCTGTTATGTATTCGTATTTTTGGCATCCGGCTGACTACAACTTGGAAAGCATCTTCTCTTTGTTTGATAGAGTAGAGGGGGCCAGACTCCGGTTTCTTACAAATCACTTAAAGTGCAGGCATTGGATCTCATATACCTTGCATTTCACAGCCTTTTTTGATAAAATAGATGCGGCAGGCTGTGTGCCTGCTTTATTGTGATATGCGACGCCGCACGATCGGCGTTGTAGGCAGGAGTTTTTATGATCTTAAATAATATTCTGGAGGGCATTGGGCACACGCCGCTCATTCGCCTCAATCGTATGGTGGGGCCGGACAGCGCTCAGGTTTTGGTGAAGTTCGAGGGCCTGAATGTGGGCGGTTCGATCAAGACGCGCACGGCGTACTGTATGATCCGCGATGCCGAGAAAAAGGGCCTCATCACGAAGGACACGATCATCGTGGAGCCGACGAGCGGAAATCAGGGCATCGGCCTGGCACTGATCGGTGCGGTGAAGGGCCTGCGTACCATCATCATCATGCCGGATTCGGTCAGCGAGGAGCGCCGCAAGCTCGTGGAGCACTATGGCGCTGAGGTCGTTCTGATCCATGACGCTGGGAACATCGGCGACTGCATCGAGGAATGCGTGCAGACTGCGCTGCGCATGAAGGCGGAGAACCCGAATGTGTTCGTGCCCCAGCAGTTTGAAAACCCGGCGAACCTGCGCGCGCACCGGCATCATACCGGCGTGGAGATCTTAGAGCAGGCGGAGTGTGAGATCCACGGTTTCTGCTCCGGAATCGGCACGGGCGGCACCATCAGCGGCATCGGCGAGGTTTTGAAGGCGCAGAACCCGGACATCGAGATCTGGGCGGTGGAGCCGGAAAATGCAGCCATTCTGGCCGGCGGAACGGTCGGGACGCACCTGCAGATGGGCATCGGTGACGGCCTGATCCCGCCGATCTTAAATCAGAAGATCTATGATCAGATCTACGTGGTCACGGACGAGGAAGCGATCTCCACAGCGCAGAACTTAGCGCGCCTGGAGGGCATCCTGTGCGGCATCTCGAGCGGCACGAACGTGGCGGCTGCGCTGAAACTGGCGCAGAAATTAGGTCCCGGAAAGACGGTAGTCACCGTGCTTCCGGACACGGCGGAGCGGTATTTCTCGACGCCGCTGTTTGATGAAGATTATGTAAAATGGGACAATTGAGAATAATGAGGGATACAGAAGTTAAGAAAAGACCATTTAGGGAACTTACGTTAAAAGATATCTTTAATACCAGGAACAAAAGGTTTTCTGTGTATTATCTGCTTGTATTATTAGAGTTATACGTTTTTTCAATTCTTTTTACTGCTTCCATGGAGTATTATATGACTAATCCCTCCAGGGGCTTTTTCTCGTATGTATTCTATGAATTTTTTCTTTTTTATTTTTATGAGATCCCCAAAGCCATTTTTATATTCCCGGATATTCTCTCAGCATCATTTTATCATGCATTCTCTATTATTATAACGTTAATAGTTTTGTCGTTAGTTTTCTCTGTTTTTCAGAGAGGATATATAGCGGTCTTTATTACTGGACTAGCTGGAATGGTTTTATGCTATGCCAGTAAAATAAAGTTTCAAAACCGTATGGAGCTGTTGAATATTAAAGATTTGGCGCTTACAGAAGCGGCGGGGATGGCTAAAAACTATCTTACTTTTAACTTCGGATTGCGTTTTTTAGGGATGCTTTCAATAGTAACTGCTTTTACTATTCTGGCTTTTTTTACAGATAGAATAGTAAAAAGTGATCGTAGATTGATGGTAAAAAAGGAGAAGGTTAGGTTTTGGCTGATCCGTATCGCCTTAGGATTAATAATGATTGCAGCGCTTTTCCATTATCAATCGCGCATCAATAATTCGCTGATGAAAGGCGATCTTTCCTCACGTTTGCTCATGATGTCTGATCAGCCTTCGGATTTCGTTGTTTTTCGTTTTTTAGAAAACAAAACGACCGCTTATACTGCAGAGGTGGCACAGAAAACATATCAGGAGATCATCACTAGCTTAAATGAACAGTATATCTCTCAGAAGACAACCTCCTGTATTTCGAAGGAGTCTTATCCAAATGTGATCGTTGTTATGAATGAATCCTGGTGGCGTATGGATCAGGCTGACCCTAATAAGATGGTTTTTTCTGCTGATCCATTTGGACCAATAAAAGAACTGGGAGGTATAGTTAAGTGGGGGAGTGCCAGTGTAAATGTTTTTGGCGGAGGTACAATCAGTTCTGAGGTGGAATTTTTGACTGGTTGGAATTCCAAATATTTTAGGAATTCAATTTCTGTAGCGGATGATCAGTCTGATCAGAAAATACATTCCGTGGTTGAATACTTCAATGATCTGGGGTATGATACACATGCAATCCATCCTTTTTGGGGGAATTTTTATAGTCGGCAGGATATATATAAGAATATGGGGTTTGACCACATAACTTTTGATTCTGACATGGAATATCGAGAGCTGTTTGACCGATATATCAGTGATGGCTCCTTGGCTGATCAAATCATATATGAGTTTGAAAATAGAAGTGCTGAAAAAGCGTTTATTTTCTCTGTATCAGTTGCATCGCATACAACATTTATGGATTACCCGACTCCGTTCAATGATAACTATCCATATATTGTTTCGATAGAAGTCGGGAATGACTGGGCTCCAAGCGAAGAATGGACAGAGGCTAGGCATGCATCGTTTAAGCGCCAGATAAACGGGGTATATGAAGCGAGTGCTGCATATGCAAAACTTGTTAATTATTTTGAAAAGCAGAGTGAACCTGTAGTGCTTATCATGTTTGGGGACCATTGCCCGGCGTTTTCCTTTTCGGATTTGAAGGACGTAGGAATACTAAATGGAATAATAGATAGTGAATGGCGTCCTTCAACAATTCGCCAAGGCTTTTCTGATGATACTATAGGGGATATTCAAAAGTTGTATTCTGTTCCTGTGGTGTGTTGGAGTAACTGCCTTGAAGATTACGACATGGATATGGATTTAAATAATCTTTGTGTCCTGAGTTCGCGTCTCATTCAGAAATGTAATCTTCCCATGACTAAGATGAGCCTTCTGGAGAATTATTATGAATCACAATTGGCTGCTGATAATATGTTCTACTTGCTGGATAAAGACCATAATCTTATTTTTCAAACGAATGAAGAAATTGAAGATAGTGTACGAATAAAAACCCTCATTCAGTATGACCAGATGTTTGGTGATGATGTATGCGGTGATTTATGGATACCTATGAGAGATTAGAGGAGTTTTGGTTTAGCTGTTCCAGAGAGCGATCGGTATTACAGTACATCGAAATCGGAACGGAGAGTTATTTGACCACAAGGAGTATATGAAGTTGTGTAAGCCCTTGCTTTAGGATATTATACTAGACAGGAAGGAGTCGTGATGAATTTGAGCGTGTTTTTGCAAAAAAAGACGCAGTTGGAACGACAGTGGAATAATTTGGAGTAGGAGCTGAAGTTGTTTATGAACGTATAAATATGACTAAATATAGGGAGTTAGTTTTATGAAGATCATCGTAGTTGGCTGTGGTAATGTCGGCGGAGCGCTGACGGAGCAGCTGTGTAAAGAAGGACATAATGTGACGGTCATTGACGACACGAAGGATTCGGTCGAAGCATTGGCCAATAAGTGCGACATCATGGGCGTGGTCGGCGACGGCGCCAGTTATACGACGCAGATGGAGGCCGGCGTAGAGCAGGCGGACCTGCTGATCGCGGTCACGGACTCGGATGAGGTGAACCTGCTGTGCTGCCTGATCGCGAAGAAGGCCGGTGACTGCAGCACCATAGCCCGTGTGCGTAACCCGGTCTACAACCGTGAGGTCGACTTCATTAAGGAGGAACTGGGTCTGTCCATGACCATTAACCCGGAGCTTGCGACGGCGCACGCCATCGCCCGGCTTCTTAAGTTCCCTTCGGCGATCTCAGTAGAGACGTTCGCGAAGGGAAAGGTCGAACTGTCCAGTTTCAAACTCGATGCGAAGAACGTGCTGGTCGGGCTGCAGCTGAAGGAGGTTTCCTCGCGTTTGGGCTGCAACGTCCTGATCTGTATTGTCGAGCGGGACGGCGAGGTCCACATTCCGGGTGGTAATTTCACCCTGAAGGAGAACGATGTGATCCACGTGGCGGCGACGCCGAAGAACATCGTGAAATTTTTCCGTGCCATGGGCATGGCGACGAAGGCGGTAAAGGATGCGCTCATCGTGGGCGGTGGTTCGACGACCTACTATCTGGCGCAGGAACTTTTATCCAGCGGTATCGCGACGAAGATCATCGAGCGGGATCCGGAGCGGGCGGACGAACTGTCGGAGCTGCTGCCGGATGCGCAGATCATCTGCGGCGACGGGGCGGACCGGAGCGTGCTGAAGGAAGAGGGAATCGACCGCGCGAGTGCGTTCGTCTCCATGACGAACATGGATGAAGAGAACATCATGCTGTCGATGTTTGCGCGCAAGGTCTCGCAGGCGAAGGTCGTGACGCGCATTCACCGCATCTATTATGATGAACTGATAAAGACACTGGACGTGGGAAGTATCATTTTCCCGAAATATACGACGGCGGAGGAGATCGTGCGCTACGTGCGCGCCATGTCGAATTCGCTGGGCAGTAATGTGGAGACGCTGTACCAGCTGGTCGACAACCGGGCGGAGGCGCTCGAGTTCTGGATCCGCGAGACGTCGCCCGTGGTAGGTGTGCCGCTGTCGGAACTGTCGCTGAAGGACAATCTGCTGCTGGCGTGCATTAACCGAAATGGATCCATCCTGATCCCCGGCGGCCAGGATAAGATCATGGTGGGCGACACGGTCATCGTCATTACGACGCACACCGGTCTGCATGACGTGAAGGACATTCTGGAGGGCTAGTATGAATTATCCCATGATATTCTATATACTCAGCCGCGTGCTCCAGCTGCAGGGCGTGTTTATGGCGCTGCCTTGCGTGACGGCGCTTATATACCGCGAGCATGAGGGCGTTGCCTACCTGATCGTGATGGCGGGTAGCCTGCTTTTAGGCACGCTGGGACGCTACATCAAGCGGGACAGTCAGACGTTTTACGCACGCGAAGGGTTTGTGACCGTTGCGCTCGCATGGATCCTGATGAGTCTGGTCGGCGCGCTGCCGTTTATCATCAGTGGCGAGATCCGTTCCTTTGTCGATGCCATGTTTGAAAGCATTTCCGGCTTTACGACGACCGGTGCCAGCATTCTTAAGGATGTGGAGGCCATGAGTAAGACGGGCCTGATGTGGCGGTCGTTTACGCACTGGATCGGCGGCATGGGCGTGCTCGTTTTTCTGCTGGCGGTCCTGCCCATGACGGGCGGCTCGGATATGTATCTGATGAAGGCGGAGAGCCCCGGCCCTTCGGTCGGTAAACTGGTTCCGCGCATCCGTTCGACCGCGCAGATCCTGTACGGCATCTATATTTTCATCACGGTCGCGGAGATCGGCACGTTGCTGATCCTGGGCATGAAGCCGTTTGACTCGCTGGCGCTTTCGTTCGCGACGGCCGGCACCGGCGGCTTCGGTATCCTGAATTCCAGCATCGGCGCCTACGCGATGGGGCAGCAGACTGCGATCACAATCTTCATGTTCCTGTTCGGCGTGAATTTCAACGTGTATTTCCTGTTCCTGATGAAGAAGCCGAAGCAGGCTTTCAAATGCGAAGAGCTTCGCTACTACCTGATCATCGTGTTTGTGGCGATCACGGCCATTACGGTCAATATTTACACGAGCGGCGTGTATGATTCGGTTCGCGACTCCGTGCACCATTCGGCATTTCAGGTCGGCGCCATCATGACGACGACCGGTTTCTCCACAGCGGACTTTAACATGTGGCCCACGTTTTCGAAGACGATCCTGGTGCTGTTGATGTTCATCGGCGCCTGCGCCGGCAGTACCGGCGGC
>ONPC01000022.1 GCA_900319565.1 uncultured Eubacteriales bacterium
CAATGTATCATCTTAAAACACTGTTATGCAGGACGTTCGAAGCAGTTGCGTTGTCAGACCTTGAAAAAAAGAACGTATACAGGAGGTTATTCAAATGAAGAAACGAAGAATTGTTTTGTTAACCATTTTATTGGGGCTTTTGATTATTCAGTCGATCGAAGTGCTTGCGATGCAACGAACCGCTCCGCTGCCGAATTATACCTACGAAACTCCGATAATAAACTATGTTTCCGGGGTGGAAGTAAGGTTCAAGAACGGAATAGCGGGGGATCAAAAAACAGCAGGAGCCGAGACGTGGACAGGGGATTCTGCTCCCAGCACGTACGTAAGTGCCAGATTTTACTGGGAGGATCACGTTAGTGATACCATGGGATCTTCGCTAAAATCCGAAGGGCATGATGGGCAGTCGTCTGTTCTAGCGGATTCTCTTGCGGACACAAATAAGAAATACTATAAGGTCGTATCTTCTCATATTGCAACTATTAGCGGGAATACGATTTCAAACCCGAGTGTCACTACGTTAATTCCGTGATCATATTTCAGAAACAGTTATTGCTACGTGAGAAGATACCGGATTTATGATTAAACCAAATAACAAGTCAACTGTCGGGGCTGTAACCGTCCTGGCAGTTGGTTTCTTTTAATGAGGGAAACGATGAAGAGAAGAAGGGTATTCGTTTTATTGAGCTTGAGCATGTTGCTGATTTCCTGTAAGAAAAAGGATGATAAGCAAACTACGGATGCAGTAACCATGGAAGCATCTTCCGCAAATGAGGGCGAGAAGTTTGTGACCCAATGGGGATCGGACGATTTCTATACAGAGGATTTCGCTCTTTATCATACCGATCATGGACGTTTGCAGATCTTTGATGTCGCGAGTAAAAGTGATCGTGTTTTTTGTTTTGATCCAGGATGTGAGCACGATAAATACAGAAAAGTCGAGGTGTCTCCCGATGGAATCGAGACGGTGGTAGAAGAGGGGTGCATGGCTCGAAATATCAGCAGTTACACGGTGATGGTTCAGGGGGATCATCTCTGTTTTGTGAAATATCCCAGAGATGTAATACAAAGTGACTTGCAGGGAAAGAACCGAAAGGTGATAGCTACAATTCCTCCGTATTCTCCGGTCCAAAGAATTATTTACTACAAGGACGCCATTTTTGGGGATTATTCCACTTCGTATGAGATCCTTGAGATAGAGGGCGAAAACGGAGAACCGGATTGGATCTATGGCGAGATGAAAGAAAAGGATACCGCCGGAATAGCCAGAGTGAACCTAAACGATGGAATGTCCTCAGAGATTTTTAAAAGAGAAGACTATAGCGCAGGACTTTATTATCTCACCGTGCGTGGAACGCATTTGTACTTTGCTTACACATATTCGGAGATGCAGTATATGGCGCCGGACGGCCAGATGTGGCGGCCCATGCAGGAGGAATGGAAGGACCTGTCTGTCGAGGAGTATTTGGAGGAACGCGAAAAACGTTGCTGGATGGAAATATATGACTATGATATAGATTCCGGAGAGGTAAGATGTGTCATGAATGGTTTACGTCGGGGGAGGGTGGTTTTTTGCAATGGTTTTTTTGCCGTTCAGCCGGGATTGCCTGGAGATGGTAACAAAACAACCCTGTATCGATATACAGGGGAAGCTTTTCGTGAGTTGGAGGGATTTACTCTCAGTCAAGTGTATTGCGATCGGCATCTGGTTGGACTTTGCGACGGCGAATACCAGATGATCGATGAGGATACGGGTGAGGTATTAAAAAGAGTGAGAAATCCTGATAATCCCTGCTTTTACCCAAAGGTGTTTATTGGAAAGAGTTGTTATGGAGGCGTAGCAGGAGAAGACTGGATTTCAACTTCGGCGTATATTTCTTCGGAGGATTTCTGGAACGGGAAGTTCGAGAACGTGATACTGATGAACGATAAAGAAAAATAACGTCAGTTGGAGCGCACACAGTATCGTGAACGGACGGCATTAGTGGCGAATTGTTTTTGAGGTATATTATATTCAAACAATTCAACAGGAGGTAATTCGTATGAAAAAAAGAGGAGTTGAAAGGCTGACGATCCTGTTGCTGTTGATCATCTGTCTATTCGCCTGTAAAAAAAGTGAGCCCGGAACCGAAACAGAAGAACCGGGAGCAACATCACAAGAAGATACGACTATTGAGGCTTCTACAGGAATTATAGATCTGCTTCCCATATCATCAACTGAAGCAAAGGAAACGCAGCCGGTTTCGGAGATACAATCGACGGGTAGTGAGGACGACTCTGTTCCCCACCTTGTTTGGGCTGTTCGAATATCCATACCGGAAGAAGTGCAGACGGAAGTACAAAAAAAAGTGACGGACGCGGGAATCGACTGTGTTGTTGAGTTTGTCTCCATTCCGGATGAGGTTTTCGAAACCGGAACCTATCGGGAATGGTTAGAAGAGCAAAAAGAAGAGAATACTGTACCGGATATTTTACCGCAAGGGATGTGGACTCATGGATCATTGGATGTGGCTGATTTTGTAAGGGATATGTTCTTGCCATTGAATGATTATTTAGAGTCTGAGGCGGGACATTTGGTCCGGGAGAACTTCAGCAGATTGGAATGGGTGAGATCGACCTATGGGGAGACGATTTATGCAGTTCCCAAACGTCTCCGGGATAGCATGATCATAGACACTTATCTATATGTGAATGATAGTTATATCGATGATTTTGCGGAGATATTCGACGGCACATATCAATCCTTACAGAGAATAAGAGAAAAAAATGAAGGAGCCGATCTGATAATTGCATTTCCGGCATTTTCCGGGAATTCTTTATTGGCATGGATGGGCTGCTGTGATCTGTTTTTTTCTTCCTATCAGACACAAACCGGTAGTGTTGTGGATCTGACTAAAATGAATGAAACGAAAGAACTACTTCATGCAATCTACACCGACTATTCGGAGGGTAAACTGGTCAATGTGAGTGATGCTGCTGAACTTTCGGAGAAAACCTTGGCATATACGCAAAGGGAAAGGGTCGTTGGTTTGGATGGGTATACGGAGTATGTTTTATCTTCGGATCCGCTTCGTTCAGATTTTGGCGGTTCCTATGGAATACTATCAACCACTTCGAAGAAGGATCTGGCATTGCAGGTTTACGGTATCTGCTTTTCAGACCCGAGGATAGCATCGCTGATTTATTGGCAGAGGGATGATGCGGAGCGGTGGAAAAAAACAACGGAGGAATTGAATTCCTGTGATCCCGGCCCTCTGACCGGGTTTGTCCCGAGGTTATCGGAGGAAGAAAAGGATTTGCTGAGGGAGTATAATGATGATGTGTATAACGTGGCTAGCATGCTCAAACTGAATGCACGAGGACAGATGGAACTTGATCCGGATTATTTGGAATTTTTGGATTCTTTTTTTGAAAATCCAAAAGATTATGGAACCGTCTTTGATACGATAAACGCCCAATTGAAACAATGGACGGACAGTAAAACCAATTGAAGAGTCAGCCGCCTGGTCAGGAAATCCCTGACTGGCGGCTGATTATATTTCCGGCGCGGCAT
Organism: uncultured Eubacteriales bacterium; assembly: GCA_900319565.1. GTDB lineage: Bacteria > Bacillota > Clostridia > Lachnospirales > Lachnospiraceae > UBA1201. Next base: position 3,554 of record ONPC01000022.1, read on the forward strand.
TCATGGGTATTTTCCCTCTATGAAGCCGCGCGCTTTCGTGATATAATAGTGGACAGAGTAAGAAACTATGATAGGATCCAGCGCGGGCAGGAGGCGTATATGGAGCAGCAGCGGACGAAATTCAAGACTCCGGCGGACTCGAAAACGGAGTGGATGAAGGTCATACAATATGAGGACATCAACGGCAGCGGGCGGTTGTTCGGCGGCCGGCTGATGGAGTGGATGGACGAGGTGGCAGGTATCGCCGCGACACGGCATTGCAACGATTATGTAACTACGGCTGCGGTGGATAACCTGCAGTTTAAGAACGGCGCCTACATCAACGACATGGTGGTGATCGTCGCCATCCCTACCTATGTGGGGCGGACGTCGATGGAGGTGCGGGTGGACGTGTACGTCGAGAGCCGCGAGGACGGCAGCCGGCGCGTCATTAACCGCGCGTATTTCACGGAAGTTTGCGTGAGTAAGGAGGGCTGCCCCAAGCCAGTGGAATACGGACTGGAGCTGGTCACGGAGAATGATCGCATCGAGTGGGATGGCGCGCAGAAGCGGATCGAGGTGCGCAAGCACCGCCGCAACGAGGGCTTTTAAGCTCTCTGAGGAACTATAAACAACATGGAACGCAGTAAGATAATCATACGTACCGGCATCTTGGGCATCGTGGTCAATGTCATCCTGGTCGCGTTTAAGACGGTCGTCGGCTGGCTGTCCGGTTCGATCGCGATCATTTTGGACGCGGTCAATAACTTGAGCGATGCATTGTCCTCGGCGATCACCATCATTGGGGCGCGCATCGCCATGAAGAAGCCGGATAAGGATCACCCCTTCGGACACGGGCGGTCGGAATATGTCGCCGCCAGTGTGATCGCTGTGATCATTTTGTACGCCGGCGTTACGGTACTGATCGAGTCGGTGAAGAAGATCAATCACCCGAACACGCCGGATTACGGCGTCCCGACGCTGATCATCGTCGCGGTCGCTGTCCTGGTGAAGATATTTCTGGGACGGCATTTCATATCC
>ONPC01000044.1 GCA_900319565.1 uncultured Eubacteriales bacterium
ATCATCTCCGAGGGCTATATGTACCGGCATTTCTTCGAGGAATGCATTTCAATCGGAGAAACGCTCCAGGCACTGTGCGGAATCGTCCGCAGATACCGCGACAGCGAGAGCGGAAAAAGGCACTATTATGACCGTGGTTTCTATGCGCTTTCGCATCTGGTTGGCGAATCGGACGCACAGATCACGGATCAGAACCGCGCGCTGGTCGTATTTGCGGTTGGCGTATACGAAAAACTCGTGGGACTCGTTTTAAACAGCGAGCTTAGACGCGGCGACAGTCCGGCGGCGTTCTCGGATCAGATCCGAAATATCACCCGGATCTATGGCGCGGACCGCTTTGTTCAGATCCTGGCGGCCCTGGGACGTGAGACCCTGGAGCGCTCGGGAGGATATGGTAATCAGACCTCCAAACGGAGTAACCTGTCCTGGCTTCTGTCGGTCTGCCTGCCACTGGAAACTGACACGGCAGAAACACTGCGAGAGCACCTCGCGGGTACGGATATCACGGAAAAACGCCTCGTGGAAGCCGCCTTGTATTCCGAGGCCTGGGTTCCCGTGGTCGGCGCGTATCTCGGATGGCAGGGCTTTGAATCTGCATGCTATTACTTCATCGCGCATATGAATGAATCATTTTCCGAGCGCCAAAAGGCACTCTTTGCGAAGTTTACCCCGATCTCGACGGAGGAACTGGCTGCCGGGGCGTTTGATATCGACTGGTTCCGCGAAGCCTGCGAGACGATCGGTGAAAAGCACTTCGACATGATCTACGATGCCGCGAAGTACATCTCCGATGGAGCGAAGCATACGCGCGCCCGGAAGTATGCGGACGCCGTCCGCGGCAGACTGGCACTTTCCGACGCTGAGGTGCAGATCCATGATAAACGAAATAAAGATACGCTGATGGCTTCGGCCCTGATCCCTCTGACCGACGAAAACGATACCCTGTATCGCTACAAACTGTATATGCAGTTCAAAAAGGAAAGCGCAGGCTTCGGCGCGCAGCGCAAGGCGAGCGAAGGCGTCGCTGTGGATATGGCGCTGCGGAACCTGGCTGTGAATTCCGGCTTTACGGACGTAACACGCCTGACCATGCGTATGGAGACCCTGATGTTTGAAGACATTCGCCGTCTTACGGAGCCGCAGCCGCTGGATGACATTACGCTGCGACTGGTCATCGATGCACAGGGAAAATGTGAGATCGAATGCATGAAGGGCGGAAAGGAACTGAAATCCATTCCGGCCAAATACAAGAAAGATGAGCTCATCCTTACTCTTTCCGAGACGAAGAAGCAGCTGACCGAGCAGTATCGCCGCACGCGGCAGATGTTCGAGCAGGCCATGGAGGATATGACCGAATTTACCGCGGGTGAATTAAACGCGCTCACGGACAATCCCGTTGTGGCTCCGATCGTGCGCAGTCTGGTGCTTACGGACGGAACGACCTCCGGCATGCTGGAGGGACTGACCTTGGTTACCGCCGGTGGTGAGACCTGCAAACTCAAAGAAAAGGACGCTTTGCGCGTGGCACATCCGTACGATCTGTATAAAGAGGGAAGCTGGCGTGACTGGCAGAAATACCTCTTCGAACATCAGATCGCCCAGGCCTTTCGGCAGGTATTCCGCGAACTCTATGTGAAGACCGATGACGAGCTCGGTGCCTATACTTCGCTGCGTTATGCAGGAAACCAGATCCAGCCGCAGAAGACGGTGGCCACGCTGAAGTCCCGCCGCTGGGTCGCAGACGTGGAAGACGGCCTGCAGAAGGTCTACTACAAGCAGAACATCATTGCCCGCATCTATGCACTCGCGGACTGGTTCTCACCGGCGGATATCGAGGCTCCGACACTGGAATGGGTCGATTTCTTCGACCGCAAGACCGATAAACCGATGAAGATCGACGATATTCCGGATATCCTTTTCTCCGAAGTGATGCGGGATGTCGACCTGGCAGTCAGCGTAGCCCACGTCGGCGGTGTCGATCCCGAGGCCAGCCACTCTACGGTGGAACTGCGCCGCGCGGTCTGCGAGTTCACCATGCCTCTGTTCGGACTTTCGAATGTCACGTTCGAAAAGAACCATGCATTTATCAAGGGCGAACTGGCGGATTACGCCATCCACCTGGGCAGCGGTGTCGTGCACATCCAGGGCGGTGCCATGGTCAATGTTTTGCCGGTCCACTCGCAGCATCGTGGAAGACTCTTCCTGCCGTTTGTGGACGATGATCCCAAGACTGCGCAGATCCTCAGCGAGATCCTTTTGTTTGCGAAAGACAAAGAGATCAAGGATCCGTTTATCCTGCAGCAGATCCGGTAGAGAACTGCGCGGGCAGCCATAATTCGAAGTAGCATAAAGGAGAAGATACTGTGATAAAACGTATCTTAAGATATTCAGGAGCGATAAGCGCTCTGCTGGTGGTCTTTTTGGGCCTCATATTCACACGGACCATTCATGCAGGAAAAACGGACCCGAATACGATCATCATTGAGAATCCGCCGGATTCTTACACCGTAACGCTTTTGAACCCCATGGGCAGTTCCAAAAATCCGTCGTGGGTGGAAGACATCTCCACCAGAAAAACGATGAATGCAAAAGACCCGAATTATTCGGTGGAGAGCACATTTCCGAGACCGTTCCGTGTCATGATCACAGTACCGGAGCAGAATATCACTCGGCTGAGCAATATCGTTGACGCCGATATGAAAGGGCCGTTCTACATGGATTTTAATACCGGCAAGATATCGCTGAGCAGTCAGGAGAAGAAAGGCTTTCCGTTGGCGCGTGGCTTATTACTGATCGTTATCGTAGTTTCAGTACTCGGACTGATCGCTCGAATTATGATCGGGATCATTAGAAATAAAACAGGAAACTAGGCTTTTCGCACTTTTTTTCCCTTTTTCGTAGGGATTTGATTCATTTTGTCGTTCTGATGATAAAAGAGGAGATAAGGTTCGGCTGACGGACCGATCCGATAATCATATTACGACAAAGGGGTAAAGGTTATGAAAGAGAAAATGCTTAGAAGTTTATGCTTTTTAACGATGGCATGGCTGGTCATCTGTGCCAGTGTTTCGCAGGTGCGCGCGGACACTGGTCCGAAGCCGTCGATCACGCTCACGATCGAAAACCCGCCGGCAGAGGAATATTGCGTTTCGCTTTTGGAAGCACGCTGGAATAAAGTCGATGCGAAGAGTGAACGGAAGCAGGAAAAAGTGGATTGGGAGAACGTTGAAACGTATTTGGAGAACTTTAAAGATGTCAACTGGACACTGTTTTTCAATCCGGTCGGAACACGGATCTGTTTTTCGAATGAAGAGCACCGGTATCACTTTGGCTATATGGTTCCAAAGTACTTCCGTGTTATTCTCATCACAAAGAGCGGAGAAGTCACGATCAGCAGTTCGCATAACCGAATGGAATTCAATGCGGACATCACGTATGACTTCCAAACCGGAAAGATCACGGAGCGTATCATTGACAAGATAGCGAAGCGGGGCCTTTACATGGCGATGTGCCTGCTCACGACATTTGTGATCGAATTTGGCGTGTTTATGTTGTTCGGCCTGGCCAGAAAAAAACGGAACGTGATCTGCTTCTTCGTGGTCAATACGATCACCAATGTATTACTTAGCTGCTTTATGTTGACCGCGAATCTCGGACCCGGATTATTCATAGTCGGGATCATCCTGGAAGTGGTGATCGCACTGGTTGAAGCTGTGGCCTATACGTTACTTCTGACGGATAAAACAGGAGCCAAATACGGAAAAAAGACCTTTTTCTACGGTATTGTGGCCAATGTCTGCAGCGCGCTCATGGCGGGACCGCTGATGGTCTGGTACCTGAAGCTGCTGGATCTGTAACAGCACTGATTTCGCGTGAAGGATCATAAAAGGAGTGAGAAATAACTCCCCTGAATATAAAAGCCTGTGAAAAACGATACCTCGTTTTTCACAGGCCTTTTTTGGATCGGGTTCTATCGGATCTTATCAGATCTTATCAGATCTGTGCGATCACTTCGATCTCTACCAGTGCGCCCTTCGGAAGAGCGGATACTTCTACACAGCTTCTGGCAGGTTTATATTTGAAGAATTTAGCGTAAACCTCGTTGAATGCAGCGAAATCGCCGATGTTCTTTAAGAAGCAGGTGGTTTTAATAACGCGGTCTAAGTTCGTTCCTGCAGCGATAAGTACCTCGCTCAGGTTTTTGATCGCCTGCTCGGTCTGTGCTTCAATGGTCGTAGCTTCAATATTGCCCGTGGCCGGATCGATCGGGATCTGTCCGGAGGTATATACCAATCCATTTACTTTCAACGCCTGCGAATACGGGCCGATCGCCTGGGGCGCTTTGTCTGTGTGTACAAAATCCATAGTGGGACTCCTTTGCATTTGTTTAAAAGAGTCATAAGGAAACGGACGGCAAATGTGCTGAAACAGTGCTGCCGTCACTTTCCGAATGCCACCGACATTATATCACAGCGTATGTATGAACGCAACCGCAACACCGCTCGCGTAGGCGCGCGTTGTTGACAATATTGCCCGTTTAAGATAATATAAGAGTAGTTTCGTTAGACGGAGATTCAAATAAAAAACCTTTCGGCAGGACAGTCGCAAAGACCGATCGGACCTGTTCGAAACACACATTTGGAAGGAGTAGCGGATGGGAGAAGAAAAGAATATCCTCGATATCGTGACCGATGCACTGAGCGCGATCGATGACTTTATGTATTACCCGGTCTTATTGATCGTTCTGGCGCTGGCCGGTATTATCTTTACGATACTTACTAATGGGGTATAGATCCGGCTGTTTCCGCATTCGGTACACCTTCTTATGGAGCCGCCGGAGGACAAAAAGACGGTTTCCTCTCTGCAGGCCATGCTGGTCTCCACCGCATCACGCGTCGGTACGGGCAATATTGTCGGCGTGTCCACTGCGATCTGCGTCGGCGGTCCCGGCGCCTGCTTCTGGATGTGGGTGATGTGCATCATCGGCGCGGCTTCCGCCTTCATTGAGAGTACGCTCGCACAGATCTACAAGCGCAGAAATTCGAACGGAGAGTCGTACGGCGGCCCTGCGTATTATATCGAGCGTGCCCTGCATGCCCCTATGCTGGCCGGCGTATTCTGCGTGTTTCTGATCGCGACCTATGCGGTTGGCTTTAACCTGTTGTGCTCCTATAATCTTCAATCGACCTTTGCCACCTATTCGTTTTACGATGCTTCGGTCACACCGGCCATCATCGGAGCCGTACTGGCGCTGCTGACCGGTTACTGCCTGCTCGGAGGTGGCAAACGTATCGTGAAACTGACCAGTCTGATCGTGCCGGTCATGGGTATTTCCTACGTGCTCATTTCCCTGATCGTGATCTTCGTGAATATCGGGACCATTCCGGCTATGTTCGGTCAGATCTTCAGCGATGCATTTGATTTCAAGGCGATCTTCGGAGGCGTTGCGGGTTCCTGTATGATCTACGGCATCAAACGCGGCCTCTATTCGAACGAGGCCGGTGTCGGTTCGGCGCCGAACGCGTCCGCATCGGCAAAGGTGTCCCATCCTGCGAAGCAGGGCCTGGTCCAGACTCTGTCGGTCTACATCGACACCTTGCTTCTGTGTACGGCAACGGCGCTGATGTGCCTGTCGACCGGCGTGGAGCGGAGCGAAGCGGTCTCCGGTGCGCCCTATGTCCAGAACGCCATTTCCACGGTGTTCGGCAAGATCGGCCCGACCTTTATCACGGTCGCCATGATCCTGTTCGCGTTCACAACGCTTCTGGGTAACCTTTTCTATGTGGACAATGCACTCATTTTCCTGAACCATAAGAAGGAACCGTCGAAACGGTTTATGCGGATGTTCCATATTGCCTGTGTTCTGGTCGTATTTTTGGGGGCTTTGATAAAGATGGATGCGGCCTGGGCCGTGGCGGATATCACCATGGGCGGCATGACGCTGATCAATCTTCCGGCCTGTATGGCGCTGGGCAGCGTGGCTATCCGCGCCCTGAAGGATTACGAGAAACAATTGAAGGCAGGCAAAAAGC
>ONPC01000016.1 GCA_900319565.1 uncultured Eubacteriales bacterium
GTTTCGACGATCAAGAACATGACTGGTCTGTCCGACTATTATTTCACGCCGGATAAGCTCGAATGCTATGGCAACGGAAACCTGTTAAAAGGCGGCCTGGTCTATGCAGACGCGATCACGACCGTAAGCGAGACCTATGCCCAGGAGATTAAACAACCGTTCTTCGGTGAGGGACTGGACGGACTTATGCGAGCAAAAGCCGACCAGCTACACGGCATATTAAACGGGATCGACTACAAGGTCTACGATCCCGAGACCGACAGCGCGCTCACCCGAAAGTATAACAAAGCGACCGCGATCGAAGGGAAGCGTGCGAATAAGCTCGCCCTGCAAAAGGAACTCCATCTGAAGGAAGATCCCGATGTATTCATGATCGGCATCATTTCCCGCCTTACCTCGCAGAAGGGCCTGGATCTGGTTCGCCATGTAATTGATGAGATCCTCACGGATGACGTTCAGCTCGTGGTCCTGGGAACCGGAGAGAAGCAGTACGAAGACCTGTTCAACTGGCATGCGTCCCAGAAGCCCGACCGGGTATCCTCGAACATTTTTTATTCCGAGGATCTTTCACATCGCATCTATGCGGCCTGTGATCTGTTTTTAATGCCGTCGCTGTTTGAACCCTGCGGCCTGTCGCAGCTCATGAGCCTGCGTTACGGCACATTGCCCCTGGTCCGTGAGACCGGCGGCCTGAAGGATACCGTTACGGATTTCCAGGACGGATCCAACAAGGGCAACGGTTTTTCGTTCGCGAACTACAACGCGCATGAGATGCTGTTCCGTCTGCAGTTTGCAAAGAACCTGTATTATCGCCATCGCGAGCAGTATAACGAGATGGTCATCCGCGCGATGGAGTGTGATTATTCGTGGAATGTCTCCGCGAAGAAATATGAGGCATTGTATGCAAGCCTCGCGCCTGAAGAGAAGCCGAAGGCGAAAAAGAAGGCTTCCGAAAAGAAGTAAGGAGTTAAATCAATGAAAACAGTATTGGAAGAGATCAGCGTATATTTGGGGGAAGCATTTGCTGCGGCGGGCTATGACGCCGCCCTGGGAAAGGTCAATGTTTCGAACCGACCCGACCTCTGTGAATATCAGTGCAACGGCGCCATGGCGGGAGCGAAGCAGTATAAGAAGGCTCCGGCCGTGATCGCGAACGAGGTTGTAGCTGCTCTTTCCGACAAACATGTTTTTTCAAAAGTCGAAGTCGTTATGCCCGGTTTCATTAACCTGAATATCTCCGAGGAGTTTCTGACAGACTATCTCGGACAAATGGAAGAAGCCGGCCGTGAAGGCCGTTTTGGTGCGCCCGAAGGTGCAGGCAAAAAGGTCGTTATGGACTACGGCGGCCCGAATGTGGCGAAGCCCCTGCATGTGGGACATCTTCGTTCTGCCATCATCGGCGAGAGCGTCAAGCGGATCCGTACCTACATGGGAGATAAAGTCACCGGAGACGTACATCTCGGGGACTGGGGATTGCAGATGGGTCTGATCATCGAGGAACTTAGAGACCGTCAGCCTTCTTTGTGCTATTTTGATCCCGATTTCACCGGAGAATATCCGAAGGAAGCTCCCTTTACCTTAAGCGAGCTGGAGGAGATCTATCCCGCGGCAAATGCGAGAAAGAAAGAGGATGAGGAATTCGCCGTAAGGGCGCATGATGCAGTCGTGAAGATTCAGCAGGGCGATCCTGCTTATCTGGCACTTTGGCAGCATATCATGAACCTGTCCGTTCCGGATCTGAAGAAGAATTACGATCGTCTGAATGTCTTCTTTGATCTGTGGATGGGTGAGAGTGACAGTAAGCCCCTCATCGAAGATATGATTCGTTCCATGAAGGAGTCCGGTGTTGCTTATAAGAGCGAAGGAGCTCTTGTGGTGGATGTGACGGAAGAGTCGGATTCCAAGGAGATTCCTCCCTGCATCGTTGAGAAGTCAGATGGCGCTGCCATTTACGCAACCACGGATCTGGCGACCATCGTCTGGAGGGAACAAAACCTGCATCCTGACATGTTCCTCTATGTGACGGATAAGCGTCAGGAACTCCATTTTACACAGGTGTTCCGTACCGCAAGGAAGGCCGGCATTGTTCCCGAGGAGCGGGAGATGAAGTGGATGGGCTTCGGCACCATGAACGGTAAGGATGGTAAGCCCTTCAAGACTCGTGACGGAGGTGTCATGAGACTGGAGAGCCTCATCGCAGAAGTCTACGATGCTGTTCTTGAAAAAATAAAGGAAAATCGTTCCGTTGCCGAGGCGGACGCGCAAAAGACCGCTGAGAAGATCAGCCTGGCAGCCATAAAGTACGGAGACCTTTCCAATCAGGCTTCCAAGGATTATATCTTCGATATCGATCGTTTTACTTCCTTCGACGGAAATACAGGACCTTACATCCTTTATACCATCGTGCGTATCCGTTCCATTCTGAAGAAGTATGAAGAAGAGACCGGCAATGCAGCTTCCGCAGACAAACTTTCCGTGACAGGAAATCCTTCCGCCAAAGCCATGATGCAGGAGATCGTCAAGTGGAACGCGATGCTTACCTCCGCTTATGAGGAAAATGCTCCCCACAAGATCTGTGCATATCTTTTCGGCCTGTGTGATGCCTTCAACAGTTTCTATCACGAGACCAAGATCCTCGGTGAAGAGGATGAAACGAAGAAGCAGGCGTATTTGTCACTGATCACCCTGGCACTGGAGATCCTCGAAACCGCCATTTTCCTGTTGGGCTTCGACGCGCCGGAGCGCATGTAATACGATCATCTTATGGTTTTGTTATGCGATAATACAGATCGCAGGAGACTGCCATGCAAAAATTTCAACTTATATTAACGACCCTGGTCTATCTGTTCGGGATGGGGAGCATCGCCGGCTGGTTTATCGAATTGTTCTACCGCCGGTTTCGCTCAAAGCAGAACCCGGAACGCAAATGGATCAACCCGGGATTTCTCGTAGGACCGTGTCTGCCTTTGTACGGATTCGGTCTTATTGTGCTGTATGGGATATCATCATTACCCTTGCTTCAGGGAGATATCACGTTCGGAAAAGTCGTGATCACCGTCATCCTGATGGGGATCTTTCTGACGTCGCTTGAGTTTGTCGCAGGTCTGGTTTTCATAAAAGGACTTCGCATCAAGCTTTGGGATTATTCCGAATGCTTCGGCAACATCTACGGGATCATCTGCCTTCGGTTTTCGATCTACTGGACCGTACTCGGCGCATTCTACTTCTTTTTCATCCAGAAGCATATGCTGAATATGGTCAACTGGCTTTGGGACAATATCGTCTTCAGTTTTTTTGTCGGCGTTTTCTTCGGTATCTTCCTGGTCGACGTCGGCTACTCGCTGAACATCGTCGTTCGCATCCGCCGTTTTGCTACGGAGCATAAGATCATTGTCCGCTATGAATTGCTGCAGTCACAGGTCAAATCCATCGTCCGCACCGGCAAGAAGCCGTTCGACTTTCTTTTCTCGCTCGCAAACGACCTGCCGTTTATCGAAAACCTGAAGAACTATGAAGAAAAATACCGCAATACTTTAGAACACATCAAGCAAAAGACCAAACGCAAAAAGAAGTAAAGGAGTTCCTATGCCGGCTCTCAGTCGTTCCGCGATCATGCTCAGCGCAATCAACAATATGGAATACTATAACGGGCTGTCCCTTTCGAGATCCGGCGAATACCATGTGATCCAAGTCAGTTCCTTCTGGAAGGATGAGATCACCGTGATCGGCGGGACCTCGGAGACAGTCGCTTCCGGGAACGATGTGTTCGTTAAGGTGACGTATCATCCGAATACGGAACGCTTCCTGCAAAATACATGCAGCCGTTGCCATACCAACGGTCTTTTATGTCGTCACGGAGTCGCGTTAGCCCTGCTTTGGTTTGAAAGTTATGCAAAAACCGAGGTCCTGTCCGCCGAAGCCGCTGTTTCCGAGGATCCTGTGATCACCTCCCTGATCGAAACCTATTCGAATTCCGAGTGGGAAGAAGAGGAGAGCACGACCGGAGTCTGCCTGCTTCCCCAGATCGTATTGAACCATGACGGCCACTATCCTTATGCCGTGGAATATAAGATCGGGACGGACCGCCCGTATGTTCTTAAAAACCTGACGGAGTTTTGCGATCATATCCGGAACCGGGATCATGTATCCTACGGGAAGCAGCTTGCGTTTCGGCATGTCCGGGATGCATTTGCCGAAAGCTCGCAGGCACAACTGGATTTTATCCTTCGGACCGAAGATGCGCGTCGTTTTTCCGTCCGGACCTATGAGTCGCCGAAGGGTATGCATCAGATTCCCCTGACGGAGAGCAATACCGCAGCGTTCCTTCGTTCGCTCGATCCGCCGCAGATTCCGGTGTCGGATCGTGAATTTCCGCGGTTGATGCCCGTAATTGACGCAAATCCGGACCTTTTGTGCAGAATCGATAAAATACGCGACGGACACATGAAAGTCGCTTTAAAGGGCCGTATACGCGTAATTTCGGCCGGTTATGAGTTGGCGCTGATCATTGACGACCGTATCTATCTCTGTGATCCTGCTTTTTCCGCGAAAACAGGGCAGTTTTTAACCTCTTTTTTGCAGGATAAGAACGGGAGATCCCAAAGCGATGTGTCCCGCACCGTACACAAGGATCGTTTCGGTGAGTTTTACGCAAAAGTGATCCATCCGATCTCTACCGCGATCCGCGTAGAAGCATCGGACGAGATCGATCTTAAACAATATGAACCGGCAAAACTGAACCTTTCGTTTTATCTGGATGTTCCCGCGCA
>ONPC01000089.1 GCA_900319565.1 uncultured Eubacteriales bacterium
CTCTTCCGCCTTCGCGATGGCGCCCTTCATACCCTTTGCGCCCTCGGTCAGAACGATCTCTGCGCCGTAAGCCTTCAGGATGTTTCTACGCTCAACGCTCATGGTTTCAGGCATGGTCAGGATAATGCGGTATCCCTTCGCTGCAGCGATCGCAGCCAGGCCGATACCTGTGTTACCGCTGGTCGGCTCGATGATCACGGAACCTTCCTTCAGCAAGCCCTTCTCCTCTGCGTCTTCGATCATCGCCTTAGCGATACGATCCTTAACGCTTCCTGCCGGATTGAAGTATTCCAGTTTTACGAGAACCGTTGCCTGCAATCCCAGTTCTTTCTCAATGTTCACTACCTCTACCAGAGGTGTATTTCCGATCAGTCCCAATGTACCTTTGTAAATGTTTGCCATAATTATATCCTCACTTTCAAGGGGCTTCCCCTATTATACTCTTTTTTGATCTCCTGTGGATCATCGATTTAAAAATTCAGATTCTTGTTGTGTCCCTGTTAAATCGGTCTACACTTGTATTGCGATGTGTTGAAGATGGTCGAAATAAACATTTCATATACCTCCTGTTTGCTTCGATGGTGCTATCATATCACGATTAACCTAGTATGTCAATAGGTCTTCTAAGATTTTTTCAAATTTTTTCAGACATTTTCCGAATAATGAAACAGGGTGCCGCCTAAGCGACACCCTATTGCATCCGGTCCATGCGAAACGAATCAATCGTTTTTCAAAAGCCCCTTTAACGGATTGACGGTAACGTCAAACTCCGGACGGTAATTCGTAGGTTCACGGTCTTCCCAGGAAGGAGAATTCCAGATCGTCTCGGAGATCTCCGACTGATAGTCCTCAGGAGTCTCCCCCTTCGGGTGCTTCAGGAACAGATTTTCAGGATCTGCAGAAAGCGCTGCGCGCTCGTGATCGGTCTTCCAAAGTTCTTCGAAAGGAATGAGCGGGACGATTCTCTCCTCATAGCCCTTGAAGAAACCGCCGTTTCCGCCGATGCCTCTGCCCTCACGGAAGAAGGTGTATTTCGCGAAGGTCGGGATGGAATAGAGCTCACGTACGTAGCCCCAGATGTTCTTGTATTCCGTGATACGCTTCTTCATCGGGCCGATGGAACGGAAATATCCGGTCTCCCAACGAACCAGAGAAACATAGAAACGGATGTCGGAATCGGTGATGTAGTCGCCGAACAGGAAACGGTTCGTAGCCAGTCTCTGATCAAGCTTCTCGAGTGAATCGAAGAAATCTTCGTAGCCCTCGTTGTATGCTTCCCATGAAACGCCGAATGCCATGCGGTAGTGTCCGTTGTTGATATGCGGGAACAGCCAGTCGTTCAGTTCGTCGATCTCCTTGCGGTATTTCTTCGGATATAGGTCCGGAGCATCGACCGGCTGGAACTTACGGAACTGCACCTCGATGTAGTTTGACAGACGGTGATAGTCATTATTGACCGCCTTCTTCTCGATCACGTCTACGAAGGTCGGTGTGGTCGCGCGTCCCTTATACTCGGGATTTGCGTTCTTATAGAACTCCGACAGGAAGTGCACGCCCGTGATCGGGTCGGCGAAATCCTTCTGATCGGCAAATCCGTGGCCGTATTTGTTGGTCTCACCGGAATGACTCGTGGTCTGGTCTGCGATCACGTCCTGCAGACCCAGCAGGTCGCGGGCAATGACCGGTCGGTTCGACCAGTTGCAGCCGTGCGCCCAATAGATCGCGAAGCGGTTTGCTTCTGCCTTATGCTCGCCCTCTTTCTCACCGAACGGAACGATGAAGGAATTCGGCTGTCTTACAAACACGCCTCTCTCGTTCGTCTCATCCTTCTGCTCATTCGGTCTGGGAGCCAGACCGCCGGCCTGTGCGGCGAACTGCTCTGCCAGTTCGTCTGTATATGCGCTCTTCGCGCCGTTCTGTTTTCTGTGTAATTCCAAACTGCAGCTGTTGCTCATCTTTCGTATCTCCTTTACTTTTTTATTTTTCTGTGTTATGGCTCTATGTTATTACAGGATGTCAGGCTTGTAAATTACGAGCCTTTTATCGTTTGTAATAACTACTCCTTATCATGTTCCGATCTCCTGCTCATCAGCATTCATTCATGGATCTCCTTAAACTTCAGAAGCTCTTCGACATAAGCCTGCCCGTATTTCGACAGACTTCCGCCCTTTCGCGTGATATAGCCGATCACGAGCGGATCTTCCTCCACCAGTTTGATCGACACCATTCCGTCCAGGATCGCATCCTCCTCGGAAAGCATGCCCGAGCCGACGGCATAGCCGCCGAGCTGAGCAATCAGTTCCATCGTCGTTGCACGGTCATCGGACCGAATCAACTTCTCAAATTGGTAGTCGCCCATCGCCTCTTCCGACAGGTAGAACCGATCATTGTCCCCCTGATCGAACGACACGCACGGATAGTCCTTCAGTTCATCCAGAGATATCTCCGTCCGTTTCGCATACGGGTGGTCTTTCCAGACGTAAGCATAGGTCTCCTTCTTCATCAATGCGTGAAATTCGAGGCTGTAATCCTTCAGGAGTTTTTTTACCAAAGCCACGTTCGATCCCGAATACGAGACTACACCGACCTCACTGCGCAGATCGCGAACGTGCTCCAGTACTTCCATGGTCTTCGTTTCATGGATGGAAAAAACGAATTTCTCCGGGGAAAATGCACGGATCACATTCGCGAACGAACGGATCGCAAAATTGTAGTGCTGCGTCGAAACGGAAAAACGCTCCTGCTCCTTGCTTCCTCGCTGATACCGTTCCTCCAAAATCTCGAACTGGCCCAATGCCTTCTTCGCATAGATCAGAAACTCACGTCCCTCATCCGTAAGATTGATGCCCTTATTCGACCGTTCAAAGATTCGGATGTTCAGTTCTTCCTCGAGTTCCCGCATACTGGCGGACAGGGCCGGTTGGGATATATACAGCCGCGTCGCCGCCTCACGCATGGAAGGCGCGCTCGCTACCGTGACCACATAACGTAACTGATTTAGATTCATATGATAAACCTTCTAAAAGACTATTCGCCGAACACACGCGCCAGTCGTTCCAAAGCCTCCTTAAGGATCGAACGGCTCGTCGCCAAATTGATCCGTTGAAAGCCCTCTCCCTGTTTTCCGAAGATCGTTCCGGCATCCAGCCAGAGTTTTGCCTGATGGATGATCCGGTCATTGATCTCTTCATCACTTAAGTTCGTGCCGCGAAAATCCAGCCAGACCAGATAGGTGCCTTCCGGCTCGATCACCTTTACCTGCGGCAGGTGCTTATTGATATAATCCTTGAGATACATAAGGTTCTCCCAAATGTATTTCGTCACCCCTGCATACCATTCCTCCCCGTGCAGATAAGCTGCCTTTACTGCCTCTACACCGAACGAATTTAACTGGCTGTATCCTGCGGCGTCCACCGCCTTACGGAACTGATGCCGTAGCGTGCGGTTCGGGATCAATATGCTGGCGATCTGCAGACCCGCGAGATTGAATGTCTTGCTCACGGAGGTGCAGGTGATGCTGATCTCTTTGACTCTCTCGTCGACATTGATCAGTGAGATATGCTTGTGACCGGGGTAGACGAAGTCCTCGTGGATCTCATCGCTGACGATCTTTACATCATGTGCCAGGCAAATGTCTACGATCCGCTTTAATTCTTCCTGCGTCCAGACTCTTCCGACCGGGTTGTGCGGGCTGCACAGAAGGAACAGTTTGATTCCATTCTCTACGATCTTCTGCTCCAGATCCTTAAAGTCGATCTCGTAACGGCCATCCTTCAGGACCAGATCGCTGCTGACCACCTTGCGGCCATTGTCCTCGATCACTTCCGACATCGGATAGTAGACCGGCAGCTGCAACAGCACCGAATCTCCGACCTGCGTGTAAGCGCGTACCGCCATGGCCAGGGCGAAAACGACGCCCGGCGTGTTTACGACCCACTCTCTGCGGATCGAAAGGTCATGATGTTTTTCCATCCAGTGTGCGACCGCGTCGTAGTATTCCTCGCGTGGTTCGGTGTACCCGAAGATGCCATGACGCGCACGTTCTTCCAATGCATCGAGCACGCGGCTCGAAGTACGGAAATCCATGTCTGCCACCCAGAAGGGAAGTACGTCCTCGGGCTTACCGCGACGTTTTGCAAAATCATATTTCAGGCAGTCCGTATCCCTGCGTTCGATCACCTCATCGAAGTTCAGGTTGCGTTCTGCACCCGGAATGGTATGTGCCATAAGAACATCTCCTTCTCTTAGGATTCAAAGGATGCGAATGCCTGTGCCAGATCCGCGATCAGATCTTCCGCGTCCTCGATACCGGAGGACAGGCGGAGCACCCGGTCGGTGATGCCGTTCTCCAGGCGCTTCGCCTCGGGAACATCCGCGTGCGTCTGCGTCAGCGGATAAGTAAGCAGCGTCTCCGTGCCGCCCAGGCTCTCCGCAAACGGGATCAGCTTTGTAGCCTTAAGAATGTGCAGAGCCAGCTCGCGGCTTTCGACTTCAAACGACAACATGGAACCGAAGCCGGTCGCCTGGCTCTTACAGACTTCATAACCCGACGAATCCGGAAGTCCCGGATAGTATACCTTTTTGACCTTCGGGTTTTGATTAAGCCAGTTTGCGATCGTCGTCGCGTTCTTCTGCGCCTTTTCCATACGCAGCGGCAGGGTCTTGATTCCCCGCAGGATGAGCCAGCTGTCAAACGGTGCCAGGCCCGAACCGATGGTCTTGATCAAAAACCGCATGCGGTCGGACAGCTCCTGCGTCGCCGTCACTACAAATCCAGCGAGTGTGTCATTGTGACCGCCTAAGAACTTCGTTCCGCTGTGGATCACGATGTCCGCTCCCAGTTTAAGAGGTTTCTGAAAGTACGGCGTCAGGAAGGTATTGTCCACGATCAGCAACAGTCCGTGACGTTTTGCGATCGCTGCGACCTTCCGTATATCGGTCACGTGCATCATCGGGTTCGTAGGTGTTTCCAGGAAGATAGCCTTCGTGTTCCCGTTGATGTACGCTTCCACGTCCTCCTTGCTGCAGTCTACATGGGAAAATGTAAGTCCGTTCTTTTCGCTCACGTGCTGGAACAGGCGAATGCTGCCACCATAAAGGTCCGCTTCCGTAATGATATGGTC
>ONPC01000179.1 GCA_900319565.1 uncultured Eubacteriales bacterium
AGCACCAAAAGCAGGCAGACCGAGTCCGCCCCGCCGGACAGGCCCACATAGACCCGCCGAAAACGCGAAAGCATCTGCTGCCGCTTCATGTATTCAGCCACTTCATTTTCCAGCCAAACCATCGAAAACTCCCTCTGATTACTCATTTGACATCGCCTTCATTATAGCAAAAGGAGGCTGAATGCGCAAGCAAAAAGCCCGCCGATACGGCGGGCTTAGTGGAATCATGGAGCATGAAATGGTACGCAATTTGTGGTATCCCCTTCCCAAAAGTCTTTTGTGGGAATGTGGCAATAACTGATCCCCCACGGGGCTCCTAAATCAACAAATCCGTAACAGCTGTTTCCAATCATAATCATAGGCATGATCTTCTCTCGCGGAACAACGGTTCTCTTCAGAACATCTCCGGTGTTTTCGTCGATCAGCAAATATTCATTTGTTGTTTCTGAGTTATATACGAGCAGATGATCATCCGTACGAACACCTGCAGACACCAACGGAGCTTTTATTTCTCTAAGCGCCTCTCCATCGTATTTAAAAAGTCGAACTCCCCCTCCGGTTGCGCTCAATGCAAAGAAACCATTACAGAACTGCACGGACACGTATTGCTCATCCTTTAGTATTATGTTCAGCTTTCCGGTTGATATTTCATAGTCATAGATATCGACCAAGAGATGCCTTTGCTGTTCCTCCTGATACTGTTCGGCAGATAACTCTGCATACTCCTCCGGTACAGTTCCGGTCAGTTCTCCGTCCGGTCCCATATAAGGGAGGTCATTATGGGCATATGCGAAATACAGGTGATCCCCTCGAATATCATACTTGAAAATCCGAGAAGTGTAATTCTCACTTGTAAACACTTCCGTAAATTTCCCGTCGGCCAGATCCATTCGAACCAGTCCCGCAGAAAATGTTTCCTTTGCCTCACCTACGACCCACGTGCTCTCCCCATTTTCAAGCGGAACTTCTATAGCATCGTACTGAGTCGAATACGCTGAAAAAAAGGCATCTTTTGAGAAAAAGATTTCTCCAAACATAAACTGTGGCGGAACTGTTCCGACCAGCCTTCGGTTTTCCCCCTTCAGATCCGATCGATATATCGCCATATTATTGTAGAAATATAAATGGTCTCCCCGGATCATCACCGGAGCCCCTGATATATTATAGGATATGCATCCCGGATCAACGATCTGTCCGCTAGTATCGCTTTTTGCACTTTCGTGTTCACACCCCGGGGAAAAACAATAGACCCGTTCACTTCCATCTGCTGCATTAAAGAAATGTAAACTTCCCTGATGGTCATGGTATAACATATACTTTTCAGTAATAAAACTATCCCCCAGAAAGAGTGAACATACAAAATCCGGATCCGGATCATAGGTGTCAATAATCATCGTCAAAGAGGGCTCAGCAGAATCCGAAGTGCGGATATTCGCTTCATCGGTGAACTGTATGGAGGGGGCTTGTTCCCCGGTATTTTTGCAGGAGCCTAAAACCAGAGTTGAGATCAAGAGCAAGGCAATACTTCTATTTCTCATCTAACGCCTCCCGAATAACATGTTTTTCAGTTTTTATTTCCGATCCACGCTTCAAACTGCTCATTATATTTGCGAAAAACTTCATCGTACTTTCCGGAAGTATTAAAGAAATCGTCTAACAGTTTCGGAAAATTCGGGTTGATCCCTTCAAGTACCCCGCGAGGAGCTAAATGCACAGATCTATACATTTCTATCAACCTGTCGTAATAATCCCTCATGATATCATATTCCTTCGGGGTGATGTCCGGCCGAAATCCGGTCATGCAACTGGAAGAACAGCTGTTAAAATGGGAAGTCAATTCTTTCCATGTAGCAGAATCTGCATCCTTCCAGCTGATCAAAGAAGCAATCTCCGGATCCGAATAACAAAGGCTCAACACCCGAAATGCCAAATCCTTATTTGGCGATGCGGCCGAGATCCCATAAGATCCAACGGTAAACTGGAACAACTGCTTCGATAACACATACTGAGTAAATCCTTCCTTCGGTCGATTCGTCCCGTAGTCGATGTACGCAAAAGCATCTGCAGAAACCTCCTCCGAAGAATTAATGTCGATCAATAATCCATCCAGATAATCCGAATATATCAGTTGCATATGTTCTTTGAAATCCGGTTTCTGCGTCAGATCAATAAACTTCTGTCCATTGATGTCATAAGATGCTTTAAAGGCTTCCTCAACGCCAAAAAAAGGATCCATGAATTCAATTCTCGAAATTGTCAGAATTGAATGTGAGCCTGAAATCTCTTTGCAAATGTCATGCAATGATTGGTACGAACCATCAAAAGAAGCCTCAAACGCATCTTTATAGAGATCGTTCACATTCAGGGATAATACAGAAGCATTATAGGCGATATCAACCGCCCTTCGAGGAATGGCATATATATCGCCATCGATTCGGATCCTCTCCCATTCAACTTCAGCATATGAATTCAGTAATTGTTTTCCGACTTCCGTTTCAAGGTATTCCGTCAGGGGAAGCAGCTCTCTTTTCGCATACTCTACAGCATCAATAGTGCCGTGTTCCCAAAACCCGGTAGGAATAATATCCGGAACAGTTTCTTTTTTTTGTTTTTGCAACCACGAGTCATACTCCTTCCCCATAGTATCTACAGGTAGAAAATCGATGGCGCAGTTGATTCCCTTTTCGAAAAGAAACGATTGTATGCGATTTTGTATTTCCTTGGTAAATGCACGTTCAAACACATGATTAGCCCATACGATATGCGGCATATCATCGTCACCGGCTATATCCGAACTCGATGGTTCGGGTGCATCACCGGCAGATATATCCGAACTCGATCGTTCGGGGGCATCGTCGGACTCGACCGGTTGTTCTGAATTTTTTCCGCGGCATGCAACGATCAACAAAGCGAATAATAAAAGCGAAAACAGAAGATGTCTCTTTTTCAACCTCATGTTAATTACCTCCTGATTTGATTTTAATATTGCACGCATTTTTGTTTCGTATCTCAATTGTACCATGTTTATTTTCCCATGTCAATATTTTTCCCTGTCAATGTTTTTAAAGCCGCCTCAATCTTGCAATTGAGGCGGCTTTTAGCACAATAAGATATTAATCTATTTATCTTCGATCGCGGTCTTTCTGGTTACCTCGACCTTTTCTTCATAGCACTTGAACATCTTGTCCGTGTGCTCCTTCGACATCTTCGGTGTCAGAAGGCTTACGATCGGAACGATGATCAGACCACCGACCATTGCGATGGCGCCTGCATTGATCGGAGAAGCGATGAACTTAAAGAACATATTGGCCACGGTGATACCGACACCAAATGCGAACGATGCCCAAACGGAGAATCGCGTCGTGCCCTTCCAGTACAGGCCATAAACGAACGGTGCCAGGAATGCGCCTGCGAGCGCGCCCCACGAAATACCCATGAGCTGGGCAATGAATGTCGGCGGATCTGCAGCGATCACAACGCTGATCACGATAAAGAATACTACGAATGCGCGGATGCAGAGGAGCTGCTTCTTCTCGCTCATCTTCTTAACGACGGTGCCGTTGATGAAGTCGAGGGTCAGGGTGGAACTGGAGGTCAGTACCAGCGAAGACAGGGTCGACATGGATGCGGACAGCACCAGAACGATCACGATACCGATCAGGATATCCGGCAGTGAGGAAAGCATGGACGGGATGATGGCATCATATACCATGGCACCGTTCGCGCCGTGGATCGCCTCGCCGTCAAAGAGACGTGCGAAACCGCCCAGGAAATAGCAACCGCCTGCGATAACGACCGCAAAGAAGGTGGATACAATCATACCGGTCTTGATGGCCTTCTCGCTCTTGATCGCGTAGAATTTCTGCACCATCTGCGGCAGACCCCAGGTACCCAGGGAAGTCAGGATAACAACGCCCAGCAGGTTCAACGGATCGGGGCCGAAGAACGAGTCGAACACACCGGTCTGTGCGACCGCAAGCGCCTCACCATCTGCCGGCTTTACTTCCGACAGTTTAATCAGAGCCTGGCTGAAACCGCCCTGGCCATTCAGAACCGCTGCGATGATCGCGATGATGCCGCCGATCATGATGAGGCCCTGAACGAAGTCATTGAGCGCGGTCGCCATATAGCCGCCGAGCAGAACGTACACCGCGGTCAGGACCGCCATGGCGATAACGCACCAGATGTACGGGATATCAAATGCCATTCCGAACAAACGGGACAGGCCGTTGTAAACGGATGCCGTGTAGGGAATGAGGAATACGAACGCGATAGCCGAAGCCGCGATCTTCAGAGCGTTGCTGTCGAAACGCTTTCCGAAGAAATCGGGCATGGTCTTTGCGGACAATGCCTGCGTCATGACACGTGTGCGGCGTCCCAGAATGGCCCATGCCATCAGACTGCCGATCACGGCGTTTCCGATACCGATCCAAGTCGAAGCGATACCGTACTTCCAACCGAACTGTCCGGCGTAACCGACGAACACAACGGCGGAAAAATAAGACGTTCCGTATGCGAACGCGGAAAGCCACGGGCCCACGCTGCGTCCGCCCAGGACGAAATCATTGACATTTTTTGCATGCTTTCGGGAAATGAATCCGATCAGGATCATACTCGCGAAGAACACCACGAGGAGTAAGATCTTTACTAACATAAGTGCCTCCATCCGGCCGCCCGGCGGCCGCCTTTCTAACCATCGGTCGTCTCTCATCCTGCGGCCGATCCTTCTAACCACTGCTCCGTACGCTTTACTGCGTTAAATTTTAACGCTTTAGTGCGGTAAACAACCATAGTATTACATATATTTCATGATTTGTCAAGCGGTTTTTTATTCTCTCTTGATTATGTTTTCCTGCAAGCGATCGCGAAATATGCTATGATGTATGTAACATATCATGAAAAGGGGGATGGCGTTATGTCTGATATACTCAATCAAACTCATGAAGATGAAACCAAAAACATCAATGCTAGTAATCTCAGCGAGGAGGAAGAAAACCCGGGGATTTCCGCTTTGAAAAAAGCTCGAAGGATCGCCAGCGAACACGGCATTTCTGATATGACTCTCGACGAAATAAACGCTGAGATCTCCAAAGCCAGAAAAAAAGCATAAACGATTTACAGAATAAATTGGGGCTGCGAAAGGACGATCTTCTCGTCTATTCACAGCCCCTTTGGGTTATGTAGCCTCCACCTGAAGTTCTGAAATCCAGCTGCATCGCTGTTTCCGCGTATCTTGGTGGCCGCCACATGGGTTTAAAACTCCATAGGCAATCAAAAGGCCACCAATAGCACTCTTTCATGTGCGTTTGGTGGCCAGTATATCAATGGGGAAGAAATTCTATAAGGCGTTTCCGCTTAGTATTCCACTTTCACCAGGTACAGACCCATGGCAGGCGCGGCCGGTCCGGCGTCGGCGCGGTCTAAGGTCGCAAGGGCCCGTGCGGCATCCGCCACGCTGCGCTCATGTCGCCCGACCTCCAGAAGCGTTCCGACCAGGATGCGGACCATGTGGTACAAAAAGCCTGTGCCGGTAAATGTAAGTCGCAGGATGCTGCCGCCTTCCGGGCGTTCCTGCTTTCGGATCTCGATCGAATCCACGCGGCGCACCGTGCTCTTCTTCGATGCCTTCAGCGAAGAAAAGCCCAGATAATCATGCTCTCCGCAAAGCGTCGCAGCCGCAACGCGCATTGCATCGATGTCCGGTTCATCCTTCATCTGCCAGGCGCGGTTACGTAGCCATAAGTCTTCCACCAGACCGGTCACGATCACATATTCGTAGACCTTTCCGGTCGCCTTCAGACGAGCATGGAAGCGGTCGTCCGCCTCGTAGCATCGCAGGATGCGGATGTCCATCGGCAGGGCCGCGTTCAGTTTCTCGCGGATCCGTTCCGGAGCATCCTCGCCGTGCAGACGGACATTGGCCACCTGACACAAGGCATGCACGCCCGCATCCGTACGGCCGGCGCCCGCCAGCTCAAACTCGTCGGACTCATTTGGCTTTGGATCCTTTGCTACCGGTGTGCGCCCCCGGTCAGCCGCCTCCGGCGTGCGGTCTTCCGCACCGTAAAGCTGCCGCAGAGCTTCCTCGATGCGGCCGGAAACGGTCTTATCGGTATTGCCCTGCCGCTGCCAGCCGCTATAGCGCGTACCTTCGTACGCGATCTCAAATACGATATTTCGTTTCTTCATTTTTCCTCACCTGAGCGCTTCTTCGGACGCAGCATTTTCCCAACCTTCTTATCCAGTAAGCTCAATGCCCATGCGATCGGGATGGCCAATGTGAATACAACCAGTGTAAACAACGTTACATTCTCGATATAGTACACCGGCTTGATTCCTTCCCGAATCATGAAGAAACCGAACATGTGGATGAAGATTCCGTGCACCAGGTAGAGTTCCAGCGTGCATTTTCCAAAGAAGGAAAGCGCGCGGTTCCCGAGTTTGATCTTCAGGCTGAGCAGGTAATACATGGACACGAAAACGAATGTGTAGATGATCTGGAATATACAACAAAACAGTTCGGAGATGTACCCATGCGTGTTATACGAATGGTGGGTAGCCCAAAGATACATGGCGCCGGCGTAATTTCCCAGATACCAGAAGACCGGGAACAGGATCAGCGTGATGGCCAGCCGCCGCACGTAATGTTTTTTCGATTTGGCCAGGATGCGCTCCTCGTACTTCGCGGTGAGGATGCCGACCAAAAACATGTGAGCGGTGTTGAACCACCAGGTCCCGTACCCGAACCCTATACAAAACAGGATGTAGAAAACGGTACCGGTAGCGACCACGGCGATGCCGGCCTTATCTTTTTTAAATATTCCGAAGCCGATGAAAAACAGGATATACATCCAAATGACGCAGGGAACGTACCAGACATACGGATGCCAGGTCGTGTGGCCATTGACCGCAAACGGAAAATCGTAGTCCAGCGGAACGCCGCGCCAGATGCGAAAACCGATGTAGACCGCCAACGTAAGTACCGTCGGGATCAGGATCGGGATCAGGCGCACCGGCAGGAAGCGTTTGAAAAAATCCGGCTTTGATTTCGCGCTCTTATACAGGCCGAAACCGGAGCAGAACAGGAACATCGCGACCATCGGGTAGCCGGCGGTCACGAAGATGTCCAGGCCGTGGCGAATGTATCGCGGATTCAGCCAGGACGCGCAGGTGGCCTGGGAAATGTGGTGAAATACGATGATGACCGCGCAGAAGCCTAAGAAATTCTTCGTCTGTACGAAGGACATGTTCTCTGTGTTCCACGTGCTTTTTTTACAAATTTTAGCCCCGAAAAACAAAAGTGTGAGCAGGGCCACGTACCAGATCAAGATCATGAAGCTTTTTCTCCCCCGGAATGATTTCTCTCTCTATCATATCATAGATCGTCGTCAAATGCATCCTCTTTCGTTCTATTAACCGGGCTTGTGTTTTCTTCTTTCATTCGTTCGCACCTC
Source organism: uncultured Eubacteriales bacterium (assembly GCA_900319565.1). Classification (GTDB taxonomy): domain Bacteria; phylum Bacillota; class Clostridia; order Lachnospirales; family Lachnospiraceae; genus UBA1201. The sequence goes on from ONPC01000179.1 coordinate 7,455, forward strand.
ATTTCTGAAACCACTTTCCTGCCCTGTCATTAGCTTTTTCTATTTTCTCCGCTACCCTTTTCGGTCCTGTCGGCTAACTGAGGACTGAAAGTCAACCCTGTCATTAGCTTTTTCTTTATCTCTACACCCCTTTCCATGACCTGCCGGCTAATTAAAGGCTGAAAATCTACCCTGTCATTAGCTTTTTCTTTTTTCTCCGCTACCCTTTTCGGTCCTGTCGGCTAACTGAGGACTGAAAGTCAACCCTGTCATTAGCTTTTTCTATGTAGTTCCTACAGTGTTATAGGATTAACAGCTAACTAAAGCATGGATTTCATCACTTCAGTTAGCTCGCTCCTCGTTTTCGCGCCTGTTTCCCGGTCCTGTCGGCAGACTAAGGCCGGATATCCGATCGCAAAGACGGTTTTGGAACAGATCTGCGGAATATAAAAAACCCCGCCGGGCGCCGAAGTTGTGTCTCAAACTTCGGCGCCCGGCGGGGGCTATCGATCATTTATTCACACAAAGCTCTTTCCGCTCTTCTTTAAGTTTTCCTTCAGGTTCTCGAGTGCCTTCAGGATGTGGCTCGTCATGGCCGCTTCCGCCGCATCGGCGTCGCCTGCGCAGATCGCATCAACGATCTTCCGATGCTCCGCCACCGTCTTCACCGAACGCCCCTCCGCCTTCATGGAAAAACCGCGGGCACGGCGCACGTAGTTGTGAAAACTGGTCAGCATGTTCTGCAGCGGACGCGAGTCGGCCGCCTTATAAATGATGCTGTGGAACTCCGTATCCAGTTTCCAGATACGGTCGTAGTCCTCTTTCTGCAGATAAAACTCCTGCAGATCCAGGATCTCGTTTAATCGGTTTTTATCCTCTTCGCTGATGTGCGACGCACTCCAGCGCGCTGCTAAGCCCTCCATCCGGACGCGGATCGCGTAGATGTCCTCGATATCCTTCTCCGAAATGCCGATGACCACGCAGCCTTTATTCGGGACATTTTCCACCAGGCCTTCCAGCTCCAGCTGACGCAGCGCCTCGCGGATCGGCGTTCGGGACACGCCGAGTTCTTTCGAAAGTTTGATCTCGTTGAGTGCATCGCCCGGCACCAATTCACCGTTGATGATTTGGTTTTCCAACGTGTTGAACACGCGGATCCGTAAAGAATCTCCATCCATCATAATGGTTTACCTCTCTGTCTTTCGCCGTCGCAAATGAACGTTAACTCAGTCGATGTCAAACGCCTGCGGCAGAACATCGTCCAGATACTTCTGCGCGAAGCGGATCATCTCGTTCTCACTGATGACCGTGATACGTCCGTTCTCAAACTCCTCGTCGATCTCTTTCTTGATCGCCATAACACCCGGCAGTTTCTTATCGATCATCTGATCGCCCTTGAGGCCGTAGTACTGGTTGTACCAGCAGGCAATGCCGGCCAGGCCCGAGGTGTTGGACACCGCTACGAGCGGCGGACGGTTCAGTATCTTCTCCGTATCGAAGATGTTGTAGATCTCCGGGTTCTTCAGCAGACCGTCGGCGTGGATGCCTGCACGGGTCACGTTGAAATTCTTTCCGACAAACGGCGTCATCGGCGGGATCTCGTAGCCGGTCTCCCGCTCCATGTAGCGCGCGATCTCCGTGATGACCGTGGGGTCCATTCCGTCGAGGGTTCCGCGCAGGGAAGCATATTCAAATACCATCGCCTCGAGCGGAACATTGCCCGTACGCTCGCCGATACCGAGCATGGAGCAGTTTACCGCGCCCGCGCCGTACAGCCAGGCGGTGGAGGCATTGATCACGCCCTTATAAAAGTCGTTGTGGCCGTGCCACTCCAGCATGTCGCTGGGCACGCCCGCATAGTGCTGCAGGCCGTAGATGATGCCCGGAACACTTCTGGGCAATGAAACACCGGGGTAGGATACGCCGTAGCCCATGGTGTCGCACGCACGGATCTTCACCGGAATGCCGCTCTGGTGGGACAGCTTCATCAGTGCCGTCGCGAACGGAACCACGAAGCCGTAGAAATCCGCACGGGTAATGTCCTCGAAGTGGCAGCGCGGACGTAGCCCCGCCTCGATCGCATCCGAAACGATGCCGAGGTATTTATCCATGGCCTGGGCACGGGTCAGTCCCATCTTCTCGAAAATATGATAGTCCGAGCAGCTGACCAGAATACCGGTCTCCTTCACGCCCAGATCCTTCACAAGGTTGAAATCACTCTTCGTTGCACGGATCCATGTCGTGATCTCGGGGAATTTATAACCGAGGTCCATGCACTGCTGCAGCGCCTCGCGGTCCTTCTTCGAATATACAAAGAACTCGGTCTGGCGGATGATGCCCTTCGGACCGCCGAGGCGGTTCAGCATCTTATATAAGTCAACCATCTGCTTCGTCGTGTACGGCTCGCGGGACTGCTGGCCGTCACGGAACGATGTATCGGTGATGAAGATCTCCTCCGGCATGTCCATGGGCACATGGCGGTAGTTATAGGAAACCTTCGGTACCTCACCATAAGAAAAGATCTCGCGGAACAACTCCGGTTGATCTACATCATGCAATTCATAATCATACAGGTCCTGCTCCAGCAGGTTCGTCTTAGGGCTCAAATTGATCGTCTTCTTATCACTCATTCCATGGCCTCCGGAAAATACTCTCTAACCTCATACAAGGATGCTTGGATTGTATCATTGTATGAATGTATACAATTATACAACCTATTCCCGCCTTGTCAAGCGAAAAATAAGTAGTTTTTTCGATTTTTTCTTTTGGATAGCCCGATCCCGTGGGGGAAATGCACCCTGGTAAGACTATCTCGCCGTATAGGATGCATGTTTTTCCGCGGAAAAATTGAATTGCATCCTATTTGGGGTTCTTCACTGGATAAGATGCTTTTTTCATCCCGGGAAAGCTTGAAATGCATCCTATTTGGACAATCTCTCCATATAGGATGCTTTGCTCGCCATAGGAAATCTTGAAATGCATCCTATTTGAGTATCTTCTCTGAATAGGATGCACTGCATCCCAACAGATGATTTGAAGTGCATCCTGCACAGGTGTTTTCACCGTATAGGATGCACTCTACTCCATATGGAATCGAAAAGCTGCCCACCAGAAATGGCATCTGGTGGGCAGTCTTTTTTGAGAATATATGTTTGCAAAAAGCAAGATAACCTATGTGATCATCGGCGGATTATATAATTCATATGCACGCAAGCGTATCTCCGAGCGAGTCTTCTCGTTAATCTCTGGTCGAAACACCAAGCCGTCCTCGCTAATCATAAAACACTTGCTAAATATCGTGTCTGTTTCCACAAGTTTCCTTAAGAGGTCACACCAAGGGATATTCTCGCTCAACTTGAAACACTTAAGTCTTGTTCTCTTACCTTCAGCAATCCATAACTCGCGTTTGTGTTCGAGTTTGAGCCATGAAAGAATATCTATGGCGATTACATTCAGGTCTTCCAAGTTGACATCTTCTGAGATATTCAGTAAGCGTTTATCCTGAGTAGCTCGAAACTCGATTAGTAGTTCTGATATATTCATTTTTCTACCTCCTTTTATAATTCTTCATGATATGAGTCATCATATCCTCTTCTTTTTCAAAATCAACTGGGCCTCCACTCGCTATTTGAAATTTGCGTTCTGCGGAATATGCTCTAGTTTCTCCAGTCCAAGAAGAGATAACATTTACATCAATTTTGTTAATAAAATCTAGTGCATGTGTTCCTTCATGGACAATCTCACTGAGGATACTACTGCTGCTTCTTCTGAGATATATCTGGTCACCTACAGCTACCGCTAATGTATCTGAGGATACTCCTAAATAATCCTCAAATAACCGATCACCTAGGACATTGATTTTTATTTTTTTATTTTGAATCATATCTGCAATAAATGAAGCATCTTCAGTAATCCCGTCAATCCCGCGTACGAGTTCCTCGCGAGTGTAGTCCTTTACTCTATCATTCTTGGAACCCAATTTGGCAACTGCTTGCTTTTTTGAGCCTTGCGTCGCGCCAAATCCTCCATGATATCCAGCTCCCATAATTATACCACCTCCTTACGAGAAGTAGCATAATCACTGTCAAACTGGACAATTCGAATTCCAGCGTCAGCATATTTCTTGAAATATTTCTCTGGTGTGCATCCATAAACAACGATTGCAGAAGGCTTCAAACGATTAACAACAACTTCGAGGCCTGTTAAGAAGATCTCTCGATCATCCTTGTGCTTAAGCGTGCCATGGGTACCAATCGCAATCACACTATATCGTTCTATTCCGTCACAACAGATACGATATGTACGGCGATCTCCAAAGCGGATATTAGGAATAACCTTAACACCATTGACCTGTAACCAATGCCCGATAGCTCTGCTCCTATATATATTCCAAATCTGCATTGCTAACGGCATATCGCGGTACAAACTGAAATCCGGAAGAATGACTCCTTTATATTTCTTAAGGAGTTCCAGATATTTCGCCGGATTGCGCCACAATCTCTCAAACAGATAATCGTCCTCAAAAAAATGAACCCACTGATCATAATCCTTACAGGAGATTGCTTTTGAAAAAGCAATCAATCTGTTCGGGATATCATGTATAGGCTTTATTTTGGGAAACTCAAAGACTCCGGCGTATGTTGCTAACGATACCAAAAAAGCATTAAAAACATCTTTGCAGCTCTTACGATGCGAATTGATCTTGCTCACAATAGTCACCTCCTAAAGGATGAGTACAACCCGAAAAAGAGCAAATTTATCTCGGGAGGTGCGTCCTCGGTGCATATTATGAGTTGTTCAAGTTCAAATTTTAACACTCGAGGACATCGACATACTCAAAGTAAATTCAAATATACTTCTTGCAAGTTACTTTTGTTATTGATTTCTTTATTCAATTGTGGTATGGTAAAAGTGTTCAAGTTCGAGTTTTAACACTCGAGAGGCACCATATCGTAGTTCCCGCTACGTATGGTGCTTTTTTCTTTTACCAGATGAATGCTATACAGAATAACACCTCCTTTCAAATGCAAACTCCTTAAGAGCATTTTATTTGATAAGCCAGCATTCGTTTTTCATAAGGAGCCAACACATGTATGCTTTCGTATCTCCTCCTCCATATTTGGTAGTAGTTATAGGCATAGATTGCTGCCGTAAAACTAATATCAAAATGCTCATAAATATCCCAAAACGATTCAGGCTTAATTCTGTGAACCAACACCGGGGGAGCTATCGCATATTTGGCGAAAAAATCCGCTTCATATTCTTCTTGAGCATTATTACCCATATGGTTAAGAACAATATGGCCGATCTCATGTAGAACAGTCCAGTTTTGTCTTTCATAGGATATCCTCATATCATTGTAATAGATGTATGTTCTGTTCTTATTTATATAGACAAAGCCATCTTTGCTCAATCCCAATACTACTCCTCTTTTTTTCTCTGATAGTCCGGAATACGCTACAAGGGAAACTCCCATCTTAGATGCAATTTCAAAACCCGAAACCGGTATACATTTTACCTTATATCGGATAAAAAGGTCGCAAACTACTTCTTTGATGAAATCATATCGTTTTCCCGTCAATTTCCATCGTCCCTTATTCATCGTCATCCCCCATAAGAATATCAATAATTCTCTTTTTATCAGCTTTGGACATATGATGTGCGTTTCTTGCTATCAATCTTGTCGCGTAATCCAGCTCCTCTGTGCTATCGGTCGGTGTTCCATTCAACAAATACTCAGACGTTGTGTCCAAAACAATAGCGATTTTCGTTAACACATTTGAGCGAGGTATCCTGTCCCCTTTTATGTAATGTGATATAGCAGCATCCGTACACCCAACTCGATCTGCCAATTGCTTTTGTGTCATACCTTTTTTCCCCAGCAGATCTTTAACTCTTACTCCTAATTCTCCCATACGTCAATCCTCCGAAGAATGTGTGAACTAACCTCACGCCAATATATTAACACAGATTTATCGTTTTGTAAAGTGGTTTTCGCTCTTTTTGTGTTTGTTCGCATTTTTATATCAATATGTGGTATGTCCACCCTATCTCTTCATTATTCCATGCAACTCTCTTCTCTTAATCTAACCATGTTGACAGATTTCGCTAAACAAGGCATAATAACTCGTGGAACACCTCGAATTTACTAACCATGTCCTCGTGTCAAGAACGAGAATACTGTATAATCTATGGATACAAAACTGCACGATCTTTTATCGGAGGCGATCACGCCGAATACATTTGTTTCGCTCATTCTGAGTCATTCCCGCAGGCCGCTCGAGGTCATGAAGGCGAAACTGCGCCCGATCTTGCTGAAGGGCGCGCCCATGATCCAGGCGGAGCGCTTTTGCGGCAAGCAGGTCTTTCATGCAAATATGACCTACGAGGAGACGCTTACCTATTTAGAGAAGGAACTCGAAGAGACCTTTATGCAGGCAGAGATCACGGAGCTTACCCGCAGCCACACGATCCTGATCAGCAAGAAGGGGACAGTGACCGTTAAGACGCGGCATCTGAAGCCGAACGCTTCGGGCATGGTCAATGCGACCGCTAACGCCGCGCAGGCTCTGAATAATCTGTCGCACAACAAGACGAAGTCCTACATCCTGCCGGAAGGCACGCCCGTGCCCTACCTGGTGGAGCTCGGCGTCATGACGCCGCAGGGACGCGTGGTACACGCGCGCTATGACAAGTTTCGTCAGATCAACCGTTTCCTGGAATTCATCCGCGATGTCGTACCCTATCTTCCGACGGATCGGCAGGTCCGCATCCTGGACTTCGGCTGCGGCCGTTCCTATCTGACCTTCGCAGTCTATGATTACCTGAAATATCACATCGGCCTGGATGTGCACATCCTCGGGTTGGACCTCAAACAAAGTGTGATCGAGGACTGCTCCGCCCTTGCGAAAAAACTGCACTACGACGACCTGGAATTCCGCTGCGGCGACGTCGCCGACTACGCGGAGGTGGACGCCATTGACCTGATGATCACCCTGCACGCCTGCGACCTCGCGACCGACTACGCGCTGGCTTATGCGGTATCCCGAAACGCCCGCGTGATCCTGTCCGTTCCGTGCTGCCAGCACGAACTGAATAAGCAGATCCGGTGCGACGCCCTGTCCATCCCGTTTTCCTACGGGCTCATCAAAGAGCGCACGGCTGCCCTGTTCACGGACTCCATCCGCGCGTCCGTCCTCTCCGCTTTCGGTTACGAAGCCCAGATTCTGGAATTCATCGACACGGAGCACACGCCGAAGAACATCCTGATCCGTGCCATGAAGCAGGACAACACACCCGCACAGCCGGATGCGAAAAAACTGCAGGAAGTCCGCGACCTGTGCGCATTTCTCGGCGTAGAACCGACGCTGCTAAAACTTCTGGGCGTCGAAGCTTCGGAGGCCTAACACAGAACACGCAGACTTCGCTCAACTACCAGTCCCCCAGCTACAGAGCTGAGAAGGCCTGATGCCAGGCTTCGCTCAACCCTCAGTACCGCGGCTGCAACGCCTCGGGAGCCTGAACATACACCCACGAAAATCAATAATACAAGGAAGGCTTACGCGAACCTGCCTCTGCGGCGCCATGCGCCCGGAACGCCGAATCTCATCGCGAGCCGAAACAGATACATGAGCACACCCATTAACGAAAAAGACGAGATCCGTCTTCTGGCCAATGCCTACCACAACATCTACAAAAAGATCAGCTACGGAAAGATCCGGATCCGCAAACGCCACAAACCGTTTTCGATCACGGCGCCGGCGCTGAACGACTTCCTGGAGCAGTACCTGGAGGCGCCCTACGACGCCACGGACCAAAACCGCATGCGCAGGCTTTTGTTCCGCTACATTGCCCGAAAGCGCCCCTGTCCGACGCAGATGGATATCCGCACGCTGATCGAGGCCTATGCAGCGAAGGAATACGAAGACTTCCTGTCGGTCCGCGTGGGCGAAACCCCCATCGCCGACATCCTGTCTCTGGAGAAGGAGAACCCGGAGCTTTTGGCGACGACTCCGTTTTCCCAGATTTACCGGGAGCGCTATGTCGTTAAGCAGACGCGAAACGATATCCTGGAGCTCCTGCCGATAAATCCGATCGATGCCTACCCGGAGGCGCGCTCACTGCTGCGCCACTTCGTCATCCACGTGGGCGCGACGAACACCGGTAAGACGTACCAGTCGCTGCAGCGCCTGAAGGAGGCGCACCACGGCGTCTATCTCTCGCCGCTTAGACTGCTCGCGCTGGAGGTGCAGGAACGCTTCCTGATGGAGGACGTCATGTGTTCCATGTCGACCGGCGAGGAGGAAGACATTGTCCCGGGCGCGACCATCATGTCGTGCACCGTGGAGAAGCTGCACGTCGAGGAAGTCTACGACATCGCCGTCGTCGACGAATGCCAGATGATCGCGGACATTGACCGCGGCTACGCCTGGACGCGCGCCATCCTGGGCCTGATGTGTACCGAGATCCACCTGTGCATGGCGCCGGAGGCTCTGCCCATCATCTGCAAGATGATCGAGGAATGCAACGATACCTACGAAATTCATGAACATACACGTGACACCGAGCTGGTGTTTGAGGACGAGCCCTACGACTTAGAGCGCGACTTAACGCCGGGCGATGCGCTGATCGTATTTTCAAAGAAGAAGGTGCTGGCGCTCGCATCGCACTTAAAGGCGATGGACCGCAAGGTCAGCGTCATATACGGCGCGCTCCCGTACCAGTCGCGTAAGGAGCAGGTACGCCTGTTTCTGGAAGGCCAGACCGATGTGGTCGTGGCGACGGATGCCATCGGCATGGGCATGAACCTGCCCATCCGCCGCGTAGTCTTCATGGAGACGGAGAAATTCGACGGCGTGACCTACCGCCACTTAGAGCCCCAGGAGGTCAAGCAGATCGCCGGCCGCGCCGGCCGCCGCGGCATGTACGATATCGGCTATGTGCGCAGCGTCGAAAACTGCGAACAGGTGAAGAACATGCTCCTGCAGCCTCTGCCGCCGCTGCCCGTCATCCAGCTCGGCGTTCCGGACAATATCATTAATCTGGATCACCGTCTGGACGATATCCTCAACACCTGGCAGTCATTGCCCACGAGCGAGGTCTACCGCCGGCGCGATGTATCGCGTGAGGTACAGTTGTACCGCATTCTCCACGACCGTGTTCCGAACCTGAATAACTACGACTACTACGATGCCATCACGATCCCCTTCGCAGAAACGCCGGAGATCCAGAGAGAATGGCTGAACTACTGCACCATCTTCTTCACGAAGGGCGAGGACGCGCTCTGGTTCCCGTCCCGCAATCCGAAGAACCTGGACGAATACGAGACCTACTACAAGATCCTGGATCTGTACTACCAGTTCTGCAACCGCTTCGAGATCCCGTTCGAATACGACCTGCTGATCGAAACGAAAGCCGAAGTGGCAGACCACATCTGCGATATCCTCGTGGATAATCTCCGCCTGTACCGCCGCGTCTGCCGCCTCTGCGGCAAGCCGCTGCGTTGGGACCACCCCTTCCCCGTCTGCGACGCCTGCTACGCAAAACAGCACGCGATCGCGACACCGGAAGATAAATCCGAGGAAGAATACGCAGAACCAAACGAAATCGAGTAAAAAAGGCTTTACTTCATCAGTTTAAAGTGATATATTTAAAAAGGGTCGGAGCAGATCCGGCCCTTTTGATTGGATCATTCAGTCCGGCTACAAGGAGTTTTATCATGCCCATCACAGAAATCTTAGAGAGAAACTGTAAGCTCTACGGGGAAGAGATCTGCCTCGTGGAGATCAATCCCGAGATCAAAGAGACCCGCCGCGTTACGTGGAAGGAGTACGAGCTCACCGAGCCGAATCCGACTTCCTACTACCGCCGCGAGATCACCTGGAACGTCTTCAATGAGAAGGCGAACCGTTTCGCAAACCTGCTGCTCTCCCGCGGTATCAAGAAGAACGACAAGGTCGCTATCCTCTTGATGAACTGCCTCGAGTGGCTCCCCATCTATTTCGGTATTTTGAAGACCGGCGCTATCGCCGTTCCGCTCAACTTCCGTTACGCGTCTGACGAGATCAAATATTGTGTTGAGCTCGCCGAAGTGGACGTCCTGGTCTTCGGACCGGAGTTCATTGGCCGCGTGGAAGAGATCGCGGACGATATCAGCACGAACCGCCTGCTGTTCTATGTGGGTCCGAACTGCCCCACCTTCGCTGAGGATTACATCGAGCAGACCGCAAACTGCTCCAGCACCAGCCCGGCGATCCGCCTGACCGACGACGACTACGCTGCCATCTATTTCTCTTCGGGCACCACAGGTTTTCCGAAGGCGATCCTGCATAAGCATCAGTCTCTGACCCACTCCTGTAAGGTGGAGCAGAACCACCATCACCAGACGCACGACGACGTCTTCCTCTGCATCCCGCCGCTCTATCACACCGGCGCGAAGATGCATTGGTTCGGTTCCTTCCTCGAGGGCGCGAAGTCCGTTCTCCTGAAGGGTACCCGCCCGGAAGTCATCCTGGATGCGGTCTCGAAGGAGCACTGCACCATCGTTTGGCTGCTGGTTCCGTGGGCCCAGGACATCCTGGATGCCATCGACTCCGGCGAGGTGAACCTCGCGGATTACGAGCTCTCTCAGTGGCGTCTCATGCACATCGGCGCACAGCCCGTGCCGCCGAGCCTCATCGCCCGCTGGAAGCAGCATTTCCCGAATCATCAGTACGACACGAACTACGGTCTGTCCGAGTCCATCGGACCCGGCTGTGTACATTTGGGCGTGGAAAATGAGCACAAGGTCGGCGCCATCGGTAAGGCCGGCTACGGCTGGGAAGTCAAGATCATCGACGAGAACGGCAACACCGTAAAGCAGGGTGAGGTCGGCGAGCTCGCAGTAAAGGGCCCGGGCGTCATGACTTGCTACTATCGCGACCCGAAGGCGACCGCAGAGGTCCTGCACGACGGCTGGCTCTACACCGGCGACATGGCCCAGGAAGACGAGGACGGTTTCATCTACCTTGTAGACCGTAAGAAGGACGTCGTTATTTCCGGCGGTGAGAACATCTACCCCGTGCAGATCGAAGACTTCCTGCGTTCCAACAACCAGATCAAAGACGTGGCTGTCATCGGTATCCCCGACAAACGTCTGGGTGAAATCACCGCAGCCATCATCGAACTGAAGCCCGGCGAAACTGCTACGGAAGATGATATCAACACCTTCTGCAAAGCATTGCCCCGTTATAAGCGTCCCCGCAAGATCATCTTCGCCGACATCCCGCGTAACCCTACCGGAAAGATCGAGAAGCCGAAGCTTCGTAAGATGTACGGCGGCGACAAACTCGTAGCATCACAGTATCATTCATAAAACTTCCGCTCTCGTTTTGAAAGCGCTGGATAGAGAAAACCGGCGTCAGGCCACAAGGCCCGTCGCCAGTTTGTTTTTCAGTGTATTCGGGGGCTGCCGCCATGGCAGTCCTCGTTTTTAATATCAAATTATTGGATTCCGAACCTAAGAAGCTTCCTTTTGGCTCTCTTAGGTACAATTTTTGTTTGGAAAGCGAATGTACTTGGTCTTCGAAATGGTCAAAAACCTGCTTCTGTACCTAATAGTCAGCACAGATTCATCACCCTTGTCAACCAGTTTTAGGACACTTTTTGCATAATCACACATATATATGGGGCCAACTTAAAAGTTGCCGTTCTCAACGTCTTTCTTTATGAGCTCCTTTACTTTATCTTCCAGTGTAACCTTGCAGCTTTCACTGAAACGAAGGACGATGATGAATGTCTTGTTACCGTTCTTCATGACCAGCTAGGAAGACGCCTGCGCGGTTTCGGGCATGGCCCAGATCTCGCTTTTGGCTGTGTTTTCCATGTTGCTTCCCTCTTTCGTTTAAATTTGGCTAGCAGACATATCTTTTTCATTTCATCCAGAAGTCCTTCTCCAATCTTGCTTTTCAGGGATGGATAAGTTCCTTCTTTGTGTCTCTATCCTCCTGGACTAGATTCCTTAAGCAATTACCTCCCGTCAATCTCTTCCGAGAGGATTTCCTTACCCGCGATCAGTAGACAACAAATCAGCCTCTTGGCTTTCTATGTCTTGGGCTCGTGTTTCTTCTCGATTCCCATAAGCAATTCATCAGCGGTGATATCATAGTCCCCCACCCAACGGAAGCCTTCCTCGTCGGCCAAGATGAAGGCAATACAGTTACCAGACAGTGCAGAGAACTCTGGTCATTCACCACCATCCTCAGATTCGGATCGTTCTTCGTCTTGCTATGGCCAACACACTTCGGACTCGGACGATGAAATCGCGGAGCCAAGGTTTCGGTAGTTGCACTGCTATCCGGTTGCCTTGTACATATGGCCGACTAGCGCGATTGCGTTCCTGGTCCTCCGGGCCTCATTCCCGATCTTACGGAGAATTAGTCTGGCCTCGTTGGCGCAGCTCATATCGACTTCCCCATCAAGGAAAGCCTGGATTGGATCATTGATCAACAGCTTCGCACTATTCTATCTAAACCTCTTTTCGATTATCTCATCGATCAGCGGCAAAGGATCGTCCTCACTCTCATCGATGGCCAACCCCTTTTCTAGGTCGGTACCAGCAACTATGGGCCTGGGCTTGATGGTATCACTCGGACCGGCATCTACGGTCTGATAGAACGCTCGACAGCTTCATGTAGTGGATTGGGGCACGTCCGTACAGGGTTGCATGGCCAGTTAGGCGTTGCCATTCTCGACATCACCTTGAAGGATAGTCAGTTTTCCGAAAATAATTAAGGGTTTCCAAAGAAATGTGACTTTGGTCTGCTCCACGTCGCTCAATCGGTTCATGAGGACAATCTCTCCGACATCACATCTAGAGATTCGACAGAACATACCTGTAGCTGAATTCAACTTGTCCTTGTTGACCAGAAGCACATTCTAGTCCTTCAGCGGCGGCATGCGGTACACCTTCTTGTCCTCTGAAATCTCTCTGTTCAGTTTTTCTGCTGGAACTTCATATCCTGCTCTGCCTTCTCGCATTCAAGAGGCTCGTCAATCGTCTTTTTGAATGCCCTGTCATCATCTCCTTCCTGGCATTTGGGCAAAATAATAGCTCCCAACTATTTACGGTCGAGAGCCCTTATTAGAATTTTCTCAATTGTTAATTGTTATGTTGTCGTAAGACCAGAGTTTCCAAGAATTTGTCTTGTCGTGCGTACCATCATAATGAGACTTTACATAATATTTATCATTTGAATTCACTTCCAATGTTAAATACTTGCCAGTGTTTAAAGATGATACTGTTCCATCAGAATGCAAACCAAGTGCATCTTTTTCTGCGCTATCACTCAATCCCCACAAGTTGGAACTGATGTATACGATGTCTTTCCAAGATTCGATAACAGATTCAATATCCGAGTGCATTGTCAAGGTGTACTTTGTAACACCTCCAGACGTGGTAGAATCATAATCTGTACTCTGATAAAACACATTTCCATTGATATCCACACCGACAAACCCATACACGGCAGGTTGAATATAAACTATACCTTTCCAAGTGGAGATGCCTTTATTCACAGACTCAATATACGAGGAATAATCATATCTTGAGCTTGATGAATCAGTCTCATATCTCGTAGATACAACAGTCCCATCACTTTTCAGAACGAACAGCCAATAACCACTAACAACAACATCCGTCACCTCTCCTTCAATGTTTGAAATTTCTACAGGAAGACTTTTGGTGTCTTTTGCCGATTGATCTGCCGCATACACAAGTTTTCCGTCGGTTGTCAATCCAATCAACCATGATTCATAAAAAACTACCTTCTTGACAGATGAGAAGTTTGAAAGATCATATGTACTACCGGTTTTGTTCTTGGAAACTGCAGCATAATACAATTGACCGTTTTCATCAATGCCCCACAAGTCATAACGATTAGTTCCTATTTCTACTATATTCTTCCAATCATTATATGAAGAATTTACCGGGTAATAAGTGTCGTCTTTCGGATCATCAAAAGCCCCTATAACTGTTCCGTCTTCTAGCAAGGCAAACGTCTGGAAATAGCCATAGTTAAGTTGTTTGATATTTTCCCAAGTAATAATCATATTCCTCATGTCGCTATCGCAAAAATTATAATACTTATCTTGCATTACGACTTTACCTGATGAATTCAATCCAATTATACCATCATATTCATCGAAAAATGCAATTGATGAAATGTCTGAAAAGCTAGCTCCCTTCAGTTCGTCCCTGTCTGCTGCATAGTACAATTTATAGCTATCGGATACGCCAGCTGAAGCTGCCCAGGTTGTTGCAAGTTTCGTGCTAAAATTATAAGCGGATTTAGCAAGTGCAGACTCCCCGGCTTTAGTATAGTAAACAGCCGCCTGAATATTATTGCCACTTGCCAAATACTTATCTGCCTCTGATTTGTACTGATTCTTAAGCTTGATAAAGGCTTCTGTATACTTATCATGAGCGTCCTTGAAACCATTCATACTGTCAAACGCCTCCATAGCTGACAAATACTCTCCGTCAGACAAAAGCGTTGTTGCCTTATTATACTCAATTGTCGGGATGATAACTGTAAACAGAACAACAAGCACAATTGCACATGCTGCGATAATAGAACATCCGATAATTGTCTTCTTTGTTCTGATCTTCTTGTTTTGGGCATCCTGAATGCGTTTTTGTTCATCCTCCGCCTTGATGGTTTCGATTCGTTCCTGACATGAGAAAACTTTATCATCTGAATCTTTCCATCCTGAGATAGAACGATACCTTTCAATTGCCTGTTCAATAGCAGTTATGTCTCTCCTAGAGGAAAGAGTTCCCGCTTCCAAGTATATGGCATCCTTTCGAGCCTCTTCTGCCTTTTCTAGGCACTGCTTGGCAAGCTCGTCCGAGTCTTTGAATCCTAAGATTGTTTGGAAAGTTTCCGCCGCCGTTCTATATTTAGCCCCTTTCATAGCAGAAACAGCTTTATTATAAATTCCGGTAAGACGCGTATTCTCATTACGATCGTTAATATGGTCAATAACTCCAGAAAGCATATTTACAAGCTTATCGTCTCCAAAGCGTAAGGCTTTTCGGTAGTTGTTGCTGTTATTAAACGGCTCCTCACGATTAGGGAGGTCTTCCTGACGTCTTATGTGAAGCTCCGCCATCAGCTTTCCAAGATACGCCTGTGCATTCTGCGGATCCTGATCCAATACACGCTCGCAATACGCGTCTGCCTCTTCCCAGTTTCCATCTTCCAGAAACATGAAAGCACGCTCGAGCAACGGATCCGTGTTGACTGTTCCATTCACTACGACCGTTTCCTTTGCAACTGTTTTAGGCTCATCCGATTTCGTGATCTTCTTGATACCACGAATCAGATCCTGCATAAAGCCGAGTTTGCTCATGTCCTGTGCCTGCAGGTGGGAGAACTCCTCCGGCAGGTCATAGGGATCCATGTCGCGGTAGGCAGGGATCAAAACCTTCTTACCACGGCTCTGCTTAACCAAGGCCAAATATCGGCTCCACTCATTCTTTACCCAAACTGCATTGAAATAATCCGGGCGCGTTCCAAGAACGACCATGACCTTCGCGCTGTTGAGCGCTGCAAAGATGTATGGTTCATAGGCTGTGCCAAGTTTATCCTCAAGTGTGATACGCGAAAAGAATACCTTGAACCCTTCCTGAGTCAGCTGATGATAAAGGTCATTTGCAAGGACACTATCCTGAGTTCTGCGACCACTGTTGTCCGACTCCTTATAGCAAATGAAAACATCAAAGGGCTCCTCCTTCTGCGAGATCGCCAAGATGCCCTTCTGAATTTCGTTGATTTCCTTTGCTTCAGCCTCATACAGTTCACGCTGATAACCATCCGCGTACTGGAGCGCAGACTTGTAGTTATCATCATCGAAAATCGACGTATACTGCGCACGGTTCACCGTAGGCACATGATTATGTGTCTTCGGATCCTCGACATATTCAATACCGTAATGGCACAGGACGAGCGACCAATACGCCTCCGCATCGGAGCTGTCCTCATTCAGGATCTGCTCGTAGATACCGGCCGCTTTGTCATACTCGTTATTCCGGCGAAAATGGTTCGCACGATCATAAAGGTTCGCACGACGATCATCATCCAAATGCGGAAGCGTCTGCTTGGTTCCACAGGAGTCGCAAACGCCGATCGTTGCACCCGGTTCAAACTCAATCGTGCCACCACACATTTTACATTTGAAGATAGCCATAGTCTTTCCAATCCTTTCGACGCAAAAGCATGTAACACCAGAAAAATGAATAACTTATCAAAGAAGCGCTTCCTTTAGTTTTGTATTTTTCTCCAAAATGTATCATCCTTTTGGAAAGTCAGCGGTTTGCTAATCTTCGATTGTATACGGGCCATACTATCCTTAGAATGATAGATATACTCAACCTCCGATATATCTGATTGATTTATAATAAGGAATATATGATCATCATTGAATGGTGACATACCCAGTATCGTTAACTTTCCAGTTAAAGATTTAAAAACATCCAATCCATAGTCCGTCTCACTCTTCCCCATCTTATCATATTTTTCTAGCCAATACCAAGTTATAATAGCATTGCTGTACACATGAGAAAACTCAGGGATTATCAATTCAGCCTTGCATCTTTCTGGATATTTCTTTGAGTAAGCACTCTCAGCATCATATTCATAAGCATACTGTGAAAAGTTCCCGTGGAGATGTTTTATATCATTTCTGTATTTGTCCAAATTAATGTCATAATTCACTGTGAAAACATGATCAAAGGATGATATATATTCAGAAAACCCAGATCCATAATCAAGCTGATTTATTTTTCCATCGTTAAATATTGCGTCAAGCATTGGGATACTTAATTCATTGTAAGCTTTTTCCCTAAATTCCACAGGATCATCTTTTTTCAAACCAAACTCAAGCCCCAGAAAATAATCTTCCAAGGCAATATCGTCTATGGTTTTAGAAGAGCCATATTGTTTTTTTATTCTTTCTACTTCTTTGATAAGAAACAAAAACGGCTCATCCGGAGTGTAATGCTCAATGTCAATTAACACATCATGAATCTTTTCAAAAAAACCTATTTGTTCTTCAACGGTGCAATCCGGGAAAAACGGTTGGTATCTTCCCTTTCGAATATTATTGAACATCCGCCGTAAAATAGCTTGGTTCGAATACTGATCCGCTCCTCCAAATTTTATATTGATGCCATTTCCTATCAGAATATTCTTCTGCTTATGGTGCATATCAATCTCATCCCTTTCAATTCATTTAATCTGCAAATCAAATTCTATAGCAATTAGCGAAATGGTTCTCTTTAGCCAATCATTTTATAGTGACCGCTCAATTGTCTCAACTAATTCAATTTCTATATTTACCCACTCCAGAACTGTCGTCAGCGTTATCGAAGATAGTTTATAATCCGAATCCGTTTTACCATTATCAGCCTCATGAACTATCTTATGGCGCCGACTTATAAGCTGTTCAATCTTATCTTGTTTTGTAAAGCCCGAAAGATTTATTTTCGCTTTTCCAGCCCACGAACTTATATCTAAACAATTGTTGAAACTCGTACTATCCAGTCCCTCAGAAATAGAATTAACAATCAAATCATCGACTGTATATCCTTTATATTTTTGAAGATCACTAAGCCTTATTTTCTCCATATGCCTTCCTTCGCTTCCGGCAAAGGAAAAAGAATTAAGGGTTTTCTCATCGCATACAATGGGCAATCTCTCACGCAACACGCTCCTGAAATACTCTTCAAAGGATGAATGGAGCATAACTACCGCCGAACGAAGCAAATCAGTAAACTTGTAATCTTGGCCTTCTTTTACACTTGAATTCTTAAGAGATTTATAAAGATTACAAAGGCTGTTCACTCTTGCAATATTTCGATCAAATAGGATTTTATATTCACTCATATCATTTCAGCCCTTTACATTTCCGGTTTCTATCCCCTACGAGCACGACCACTTCATCTGCGATCTCTCGTACTCTGTCGACATCATCTTTTCCGACTGCTCCGGTTAATTCATCCATCTTCACAGTTATCTTTGCCTCGATCACGGAAAGTGCTTCGTTCGACATCGGATCTGAATAACGGATCGCTTCGTAAACCTTCTTGCACTCTGCCTTTACAGGTTCGCTCTGTGCACGAGCCACCAGACCTTCTGCATCGGCCGTGAGGTTCTTGATGTACGAAGTCTGCGCTTTCACTTTGTCGTCGATAGCCGAAACAGCAGCGCCTGCCCAGCTAGTTTTGACCACAGCGATCGCATTGAACGCAAGGATCAGGATACAAACCACTGCCGCGATCCAAGCCGGGCAGTTCGGGATCAGCATCAGCGCGCAACCTGCAACGAGCATTGCCACGAGAGCAGATCCACTGACCGTGATCAATGGCAGGTTGTAGAACATCTTCTTGAGGTTCTCAGCCTGAAATGCTACGTAAGCACACGCGAGGTTACCGATAAAAGCTACCAGAATGAATATCCACGCGATCCAGAAACGGCCATCGTAAACGATCTCATATTTCGGAATGATCGGCCGAACTAAGAATACGACCAGATTAAAGGCTGCCAAAAGAATGACCCATATCAATGCATAAAACTTGAAACTTTTATTCATAATCGTACCCTCCGTCCTTATAAGATCTCTGACAGGAGTTTCGCCTTCATCTGGGCGAATTCCTCATCGGATATGATGCCGGCGTCTTTCAACATGGTCAATTTATCCACCTTTGCTTTGAAGGTAGCCATGTCATCTGCCGGCTGAGGTGCAGCAGGCTGAACAGGCGCTCCCGCCTGTGGAGCAAAAGGCTGAGCCGCTGAATTCATCGCATTATTGACCGCTCCACCGACCAGACCGCCGACTGCGCCGCCGACACCTGCCATGGTCCCGAGGCCGACGCCCATGTTCGTGAACTGTCCGACCGCTTCGTTCTGCGCCACTTTTTCCGCCACATCAAAACCTCGTTCCTGCGCATAGGTGTAGCCTTCCTGCGCACGCTTGGTGGCCTGTGCCTGTGAGTCGATCACGACCTTCTGCGCCTCAGTCTGCGCGTAGATCAGATCGGTCTGTTGGCGGAGTTTCGCCTCCGCGATGTCCGCATACTGCCGGAAGTGCAATTCTTTAAACTTCTCGTACTGACGGTCGCCGTCCGGCTTCACGATATTCGTAACCAGGAACCTCTCCAAAGCGACACCATAGTTCGCGAAATCCGGAATGAGCAATTTGTGGATATTTTCCGAGAACGCTGTGAGGTTCTCATCGATCTCGAAAATGTTGATCGCATTGGCCTTGATAACCTGGGCAATGTAGGTCTTCACACGAGTCATCAGAAACGCACGGAAGAAAGAAACCAGTTTCTGCTGCCCCAGGAAGTTCTCTGTTCCGACCAACTTCAACAATAGTTTCCGGCTGTCCTCAACATGCAACGACATATCACCGGACGCGCCGATGGAAAGCGGAAATCCGTACTGAGGGTCGATGTACTGGACCTTGCTGTCAGTCCCCCACTTAATGGCCATCTGCTCCGCCTTATTGATGAAATAGACTTCACAGTGGAAAGGCGTTTCATCTCCGGTCGCACGGTTTAAGAATTTACCGATCTTCGGAATGTTCTGTGTCTCAAGCGTATACCGACCTGCACCGAACAGATCCAGTGCCTGTCCATTCATAAAGAAAAGCGCTTCCTGCGACTCATGCACGATCAGCTGTGTCATGCTGTTAAAATCTTCTAACGGGTGTTTCCAGATAAATGTGGAATTATCCCCTTCATATTTGATAACGCTAGCAATCTCCATATAATCCTACCTCCTAAATTCTTTTGGAAAGGTGTACTTTTAGAAACGAATTTGGCCTATGCCTTTGTAAATGTATTATATCATGAATTTGCCTATAATTCAACAGACAATTCG
>ONPC01000214.1 GCA_900319565.1 uncultured Eubacteriales bacterium
GAATATCTGGATTACATAAAAGAGCAGTACGGCATCTCCGTATATATGGAAACGACGTTTCAGCGGGTGCATCCGGCCTACGGGGCGCAGCTCCAGACGCTGCGCATCGCTTCGCGTGACGTAGACGCGGATTACATGAAATCGCGATTGAATAATCTGAAGCGCACCTATGCGATGCAGAGTCGGCGCGAGGATTCCAACACGATCGTGTCGAAGGAAAGCTACACGATCCGTTACAATGCCGAGTCCTCCTCGGATAACAATCATATCGATGGTTGGGGCGGGGCAGAAGGCTTTCAGTTTCTGGTGTCCATGACCGTGGCGGATGTCCGCAACAACATCAAGATCGCGCAGACCTTCTTTATCTATGTCGGTCTGGGTGGCTTTTTGATCGGCGGCATTCTGATCTTCCTCGTCATGCGCAGGGCGACTCGCTCCGTGACCCGGCTCACCGACATCTCCAACCAGATGATGGAGATGGACTTCAGCGCGAAGTATATCGGAAACGCAAAGGATGAGATCGGAGTGCTCGGGCAGAACATGAATGCACTGTCCGAGAAACTGGAACACACGCTGCTGGAACTGAAAACGGCGAACCTGGAATTGATGAACGATATCGAGAAGAAAAACGAGATCGAGAAGCAACGGACCGAATTCATTTCCAACGTTTCCCACGAATTGAAAACGCCGATCGCGCTGATCCAGGGGTATGCCGAAGGACTCGCTGAAGGTGTCACTGACGACCCCGAGAGTATCCGCGACTACTGCAATGTCATCGTGGACGAGGCACAGAAGATGAACCGCATGGTACGCCAGCTTCTGAGCTTAAACCAGATCGAAGCCGGCCAGAATATGCTGGATATCAGCCGTTTCGATATCACCGAACTGATCAATGGCGTGGTAAGTGCCCAGGAGATCGAACTCTCTAAGAAAAAGGCTCTGGTCATCGTTAAGCAGCATGATCCGGTTTATGTCATGGGTGATGAATACCGCATCGAGGAAGTCCTTACGAATTACATTTCCAATGCGATCAATCATCTGGCAGGTAAGCGGGAGATCGTCATCGACACGACGACGAAGGACGGAAATGTCCGTGTCAGCGTTGCCAATACAGGAAAACCCATCCCGGAAGAGGAGATCGACCGCATCTGGGAGAAGTTCTACAAGGTGGATAAGGCTCGCACCCGTGAATACGGCGGCCACGGCATCGGCCTCTCGATCGTAAAGGCCATTATGGATCGTCATCACGGAAAATGTGGCGCGTACAACACAGACGCCGGCGTGGTATTCTGGTTTGAACTGCCTTGTGGCTGACAAATAAAAGAAATTTGTGAAATTATTCTAAAAACTTATATTTTCTCTTTTAATTCCTCGGAAAATACGCTATAATCATAGTAGTTAGTTCCGAGGAATGTTTCGTGTGGCGGCATTTTCCGATTCATTTCCCAATAAAACTGTAGAATGACATATGAAGATATGGTCATATCGAGAAGGAGGCACCTATGAAGAAACGAATATCATTACTGATGGTGGTTATCATGTTGCTGTCACTGGCAACTTCGGTCGGAGCATCGGTTGTGGACGAAGACACGTTTAAATCCCTGAAACCGGAACATGTATCGATTCAGTGGATGGAGGGAAACGATTCCCCGACGACCTGTACATTGACCTACAGTGTTCCGACGGTTATCTCCGAGTTTTTCACGAAGAAGGACGAAGCCGAAGATAAGGAAGCATTCTGGGCGCAGTTCGGCCTTACGGACGGCTGGGTAAACGTCCAGTTCGACTGGGCGCTGGATGACGTAAACGACTCGGTATCCGGTTGGCATTACAATAAGTATTGGGACGGCGACCCCACTCACGGCCTGGGCCGTGACAGCGATAGCGGTTACCATTACAGCGAGTGGGATGGTGTCGAATACGGCGTCGGAAACATTACGGAAACGGTCAATGATTCCTGGGTATTCCGTGGCCTTCCGAATGATGACCGCTGGAACGGAAATCCGGAAACCGGATGGGTCGGTGTAAAAGATCAACTGAGAGAAGATCAGTATACCTATGATTATGATGAGGAGTGCCTCAAGATCGATTTCTCCAAACATACCATGTATGTTCGCGTTCGCTTTGTATTTACCTTGCGCAAAGACGGGGAAGACGATCGGTATATATTCTCGGATTGGTCCGATATCGCCAGCTGTGGTAAAGATGCGAAGAAGTATGAGCCGCTCACAGCGAAAGACATTCCTGCACCGGTGATCACGAACCTTCGAATGACGGATGAAGAGTATAACGGAAATCCGGTCGTTGCCTATACATTGACCGTTCCTGATGATCTGATGCAGAAATCGGTCGAAGCAGAGGCAAATCACGGTTATATCGTGATCGAAACGTATGCACGTGTAAAGGGCGACTCCGAGTGGACCGTCATGGGTAACAGTGACTGGGAGATCAAGCCCGGTGAAATGAAGGCTGCCCTCCTGTCACTTATGAGCGAAGAACATCCGAAGATCGATGCAAACACACCGATCGAACTTCGCGTACGTTATCGCTGCAGCCAGTCCGAAGTGGATGATGTTTACTCCGAGTATTCGCAGACGTTGGTTTTCGAGACGACAGAGATCTCGAACCCGACCCAGCCGGTTCCGACCGAAACGCAGCCGGAAGTTACGAAGCCTACCGAAGAAACAACGACCGTGGCGCCCGAACCTGAGAAGGACGATAAGTGTCCGCTCTGTCACTTCTGCCCGCAGCCTTTGGGATTGTGTATCTTCATCTGGCTCCTGATCATTCTGATCATCGCGGTAGTGGTTTATGTTGTTATCCGCGTTACTAAGAAAAACAAAAAGCAGGATAAGTAGGACATAAGAAAAAGAAATTACTTTATTGATAAGAGAGTGATAAGAGAGGCATCCCCGCACAGAAATGTGCGGGGATGCCTCTCTTACAAAAAAATTTAAAAAGTACGAAAAGACTATTGACAAGGGACAGAGGGGGGTGATATCATAGTATATAAGAAAATATGAGTATCAATACAGTTGCATATAATAATACATGGATGTTTTTGCTTATCTGCATCTTTCATTATGGTAAGGGGGTGAGTCCAATGGGTTGAGAGAACACAAGGGATCGTATGAAGTCTTTTAGTTTGAACTAATACAATAGAGTATATAGAAAAAGAATAGGAGGTTTACATTATGGAGAGACACAAAAAAACTATCGCAATCGTTGTTGTGTTCGCATTGGCGCTTTCGGCATTCGGTATCATGGCATATGCGTATGATAACGAGGCGACTTCTACATTACTCGGTGTGACAATAAAAGGTCGAAATTATATCAGCGATAATCAGAAATCGTCAAGTGCGACCTCATGGACATCCAGTATGTATTCAGACGTGACTGTGAATGCGGATTTTTATTGGTATGATTTTGATTTACTTGTTTTTGGATCGACGAATCTTGCCGGAGGTGGAGGCGGGTCTTGGACTGTTAGTGCACCGACTCTTGATCCAAGAAGATATTATAAAGTCGTTTCAGATCACGATTTCTGGGTTAGCGGTCAACACAGCGGCTTCAGTGGTATTATGATCGACCTTTCGCCATACCCGTGATAAACTGTAAAGTCAAGTCTTAAGCTGAAAGGAAGAAATCCATGACTAGAAAAATAGCCATACTTGTATTGTCGTTTCTTCTGCTTGCTCTTTCTTCGTGCAAAACAGATCGAAGGGAAATCGAAACTGGGGCACCGGATACGACTGAGATTAACCATGATACAACGGTTTCACGTACGGAAGCACCTGTGAACGAAAGTACAACAGCGATACAAGAGGAAATGACTCGAGTCGATGAAGAAGGTTATACGCATCTGATATGGGCGAATCATTTGTTTAATTTCGTTTCTCCCGAAGCATTAGATAAGGTGAACCATGCGCTTAAGGAAAAGGGTATCCGATGTGTCGTTGAACTTACCCCCTATTCCCACGCTGCCAATGAAGATTTTATTAATTGGCTAGAGGAATTAAAAGAGGAAGGGGTCACACCTGACATCGTGCCCGCGGGTTATTGGAAACGTGGGGCTTATGATGGGGCCGCTTTTGTGGAAAATAATCTGTATCCTTTAAATGACTACTTATCTACAGAAGATGGCCAAAAGCTCTGGGAGAACTACGGCGAGGCGGAATGGAAGAGTGTGACGACAAATGGGAAGATATACAATGTCCCTGCGCGGATGATCGATCCGACTGGAAAAACACGATATTATAGGGCGTATTATCTGTATGTGAACAACAAGTACAAGGATTCGTTTGAAGCAATATATGATGGATCCTATGAATCTCTGCATCAATTGCTGGAAATGCATGCCGATTCCGAACCGATCATAGCGTGCGAGTTATTTGGGAGCGTCTCTGCGCTAGCCTTCATAGACTGTAAAAATGTCAACAATGCATATTATGATTGGAATATGAATGAATTTGTTGATGTGACGAGACGTAACGACTTGAAGAGTCTTTTGCAGCAGATGTACAAGGATTATCAAGATGAGCATTTGGTATCGGGGATTTCAAATGGATTTCCGGACAGCGTGATCCCGGAAAATACAATGGTGTATATTCCTTCTGGCCCCTTATGGGAGAATAAAGAACTTGAAGGATACACGCAATATATATTGAGTCATGATTTATTTACCACATCCATTTCGATTTCCGCAGGGGTTATGGCCTCTTCACCATATAGAGACTTGGCTGTTCAGGTGCTCGGTGTATGTTATTCGGATCCTAAACTGGCATCTTTAGTCAATTGGAGAGAAGAAGACGAAGCGGCATGGCGCGAATGGACGGAGTATGCGAATACACAAGGAGCGAGCCCGGTAACTGGCTTTCTTCCGGATTTGTCCGATGAAGAATATAAAATACTGCTTAAACAAAACGAGGCGGTGAGTGAACTCTGCAGCAGACTAACTCAGATGGGTAAGGGCGATGCATACTTAGAGTATTTGGATACATTTTTTGAAAACCCGAAGGATTA
>ONPC01000015.1 GCA_900319565.1 uncultured Eubacteriales bacterium
CGCCGTACCAGGTGTTCAGGATGTCCTGCTCACGAGTGGTGGTATTGAAAGCTACGCAAGTTTCGGAGTTAAGGCCGAGTTCCTTGTAGTTCTCAACCTTAGCCTTAGAAGCGGTATATACAACGAAATCCGGCTCGAATGTCTCAAGCTCCTCAGCGGTGGGCTTGATGAACATGTTGGTTACGAAGTGAGCCTGCCATGCAACTTCCATAATGAACCGAACTGCCATGCGGGTATCCTTGTTAGCGCCGCAGAATGCGTCAACTACAAAGAGTCTCTTGCCGGACAGCTGCTTCTTAGCGAGATCCTTAACGATCTCCCAGGTAGCCTCAGTCATAGGATGGTTATCGTTCTTGTACTCGTCGGTGGTCCACCATACGGTATCCTTAGAATTTTCATCCATTACGATGTACTTATCCTTAGGAGAACGTCCGGTGTAGATACCGGTCATAACGTTAACGGCATCCAGCTCTGTCTTCTGGCCTACCTCATATCCTGTCAGATCCGACTTGGTCTCCTCTTCATACAGGAGCTCGTAAGAAGGATTATAAATGATTTCTTTTGCATCGAAAATGCCGTGCTTTGTCAAATCGATCTTTTTCATATCTGTGCTTACCTCTTTCTTAAAATTTTCAAAACACCTTGTCAGTATAATATGAACCTTGCAAAAAGTCAATGCTTTGCAACGATTTTTTAGCGGAAAATACGAAAAAGTTACCTAAGGGCAACTCTATTCATCCAACCCCTTCTTTTTCAGGGCTGCCCGGATCGTATGCATGGCTAAAACACTGGTCGTAACGGAGCCTACGCCGCCGGGAACGGGCGTTGCCGCTTTTGCTACATCCTGAATCTCGTCGAAGTCCACGTCCCCGCACAATTTGCCGTTTTCGTCCACATTGATCCCGACATCGATCACGGTCGCATCATTGCCCAAATAAGCGCTTCCGACCATCTTTGCACGGCCTGCGGCGGCGATCACGATGTCGCAGCTGCGGCAGATCGCTTCGGCGTTCTGCGTCTTCGTATGGCACACGGTCACCGTCGCATTCTTATGCATCAGCAGCATGGCCAACGGACGTCCTACGACCAGGCTGCGGCCAATGACTGCTACACGCTTACCGGATACGTTGATGCCCTCCTGATCCAGAAGTTCGATCACAGCCTGCGCCGTGCAAGGCGCATATCCGCTCGTGTCACCCATGAAGACTTTCGCCATATTGGTCGGGCAGATGCCATCCATGTCTTTCTCCGGGTCGATCTTATTCACGATCTTCGCTTCGTCCAGGTGCTTCGGCAGCGGACGCAGAAGCAGGATGCCGTCTACGTCGTCATCGTTGTTGATGAAATCAAAGGACTGCTCGAACTCCTCCATGGTGATATTCTCCGGAAACTCATAGCAGCTGCAGCGAAGCCCGGTTTTTTCCATGCGACTCTTCGCTCCGCGCTCATATGCGATGTCATCCGGTTTTTCTCCCACGCGGATAATGGCCAGGTGCGGCTGGTATCCTTCCAGATGCATGAGTTTCAGCTGCATTTTATCAAACATCGCCTGCACCGTCGGTGCGCCTTTCAAAATATCCATTGTTTACCTCGTTCTTCTTTCGGAAACGGCATTTTCGCCATATTTTCGTTTTCAACGACGGCGCACCCCCGCTGAAAGCAGGCGTACGCCGAAGTCAGATCTCTGATTTATTTATTTCTTAAGGATGACCTCACCGAAGCCTTCGGTCGTCTGCCAGGAGCTGTCGGAAGGATCGTTGAACTTCGCGATGCTCTCACGGCTGCCGCCGGTGTTGGTGTCATTGACCTGGGCATCAAAGCCTGCGATCATGCCTTCCTTCGCTTCTACCGTCCACGGGATCGCCGCTTCTACGTAGTAGCCGCCGCCGACCGTGATGGCCTTACCGATAAAGCCGTTCTTCAGCGCATCATTGACCATGTTGTCACCGAAGGTCAGGTCTCCCTTATAGTTTACGCGGAAATGACCGTCATCCTCCTCATAGTAAGCGGTGCGGTTATTCTTCTGGTCCATGAAGAGTTCCACGGAATCCTGCTCGTAAGCGTTGCGGTTGCTGCTGGACAGGTATTTATCCTTTACATTCAGGAATACATACAGGTACTGCTCATCCCACAGAAGCTTCATGGTCGCGGATGCGCCGTTCCATGCAGTCAGCATGGTATTAACCTGATATTCGGTGCAGTTGTTATAGAGTTCATCGGGAGCTCCGTCTACCTTCGGAGTACCGTATTTTGCTTCGGCACGGGTGCGGTTGTCGCCGTAACCTGCTGCATGAAGTTCCAGATATTTGTCGGGATCCAGACATGCATAAACGGCTTCCTTCGGAGTGTTGTCCTTATTGAACAGGCACGGGAACTTTTCCTTACGCCAGCTGAAGTTATCCTGCATACCCCAGAAAGTAACACGGGCAATGCGGTCCGAGTGCTCTTTATACAGTTTGAACAGTTTCGCATAGAATACGGCCTGTTCGATCTCCTGCTTCTTCGACAGGGCGGACTTGCCGTTCGCTGCTTCTACGGTAACATCCAGCTCTGTCATGGAGATCTCGATATCCGGGATGCTCTCAAACAGTTCGATGGAATACTGCACGCTGCCGATCGAAGTGCCACTCTGGTAGTGCGCCTGCATACCGATACCGTCGATCGGGATACCGCGCTTCTTGAAATCGCTGACCATCGCATATACGATGTCGGCTTTATTCTTCTCATTCAGGTTGTAATCGTTGTAGTAAAGCTTGCAGGTAGGATCTGCTTCTCTCGCGAACTGGAATGCCATCTCGAGGTAGTCCGGTCCGATGGAATTGTACCACTGAGACTTACGCAGGCATTTGGTCCAGTCGCCGTCTGCAGGAAGCTTCGCGCCGTCGGCGATGGCTTCGTTGACTACGTCCCAGGAAATAAGCTGGCCCTTATAGTGACCTGCTACATTGTAGATATGATTCTTAAGCTGCTCGATCGCTGCTTCACGGGTCTTTGCATATCCCAGGAAGTTACCGGACTGCTGATGCCAGCACAGGTTGTGGCCTACAACAGCGATTCCGGCATCGCTCAGTTTCTTAACCATGGCATCGGTTCCGCTGAAACTGAACACGCCCTCAGAGGGCTGCATGTACTGCGGCTTCATATCGTTCT
This sequence comes from uncultured Eubacteriales bacterium, assembly GCA_900319565.1. Classification (GTDB taxonomy): domain Bacteria; phylum Bacillota; class Clostridia; order Lachnospirales; family Lachnospiraceae; genus UBA1201. The sequence continues at coordinate 3,151 of ONPC01000015.1, forward strand.
CAGGCGTCATGACATTAAAGTGTTCTTTCGCCAACTGGAAGCCTGTGCCGTTCGAAGTCGAATATGCATAGATGGTTCCGATCAGGAACTGGTCTGCATACGCATCCTTCAAAGACTTATACTCAATATAATCAGCCGTATTGATCTCGGGCTCTGTGGGAGCTTCGGTAGGTGCTTCCGTAGGAGCCTCGGTCGGAGCTGCCGTAGTTTCGGGAGCCTTCGTCGTCGGTGCTTCCGTAGAAGGTGCTGTCGTCGGTGCTTCCGTAGAAGGCGCCGCAGTCGTGTCCTCGGTCTCGGGCTGAGGCTTCTGAGCTTCTGTTGTGTTTTCAGCAGTCGTCTCAACGGCTGCAGTCGTCTCGTCATCCTTCTTCTTATCGCAGGCGATCAGGCTAAAGCACAGCGCCATGCAAAGAAGAACAGATAACCAGCGTTTAACGGTTACATGGTGTTTCATCATTTCTTTTCTCCTTTATATCCAATTCGCTCTTTCGTGTGCGAAATTGATAGCGAAAGTAATTAAGTAGATTTTTACTATTTTTTCCGTTGGACACGGAACACAAGCTTAATTATATGCAGTTTCAGAGGAAAGGTCAATTCAAAAGCGAACAACCTTTCCCCAAATAGTGTCATATTCGGCTGATTTTTCTAGTGATCGAAATATTCCGCCGCTTCTTTCAAAAGCGTAATGATCGGCAAATGCTGCGGGCATACACCCTCGCACTGGCCGCAGGCGATACACTCACTCGCGCGCCCGGTCTTCGACGTCAGATTATTGTAAAAGAACTGCGGACGCATATCCGTCGGGAAGCGACGGCGCGTATTCGTCGCGCTGAAGATATCCGGGATCGAGATGCCCATCGGGCAGCCTTCGGTGCAGTACCGGCAGGCCGTACAACCGATCAGAGGCAGGTCGTTCATCCTCCGGATGATCTTCTGCAGTGTGTCCTGCTCCGCCTCGTTAAGCGGTTCGAAATCGGCAAATGTATTCAGGTTGTCTTCCATCTGCTCTTCGTTTGACATACCGCTTAAGATCGTGCCAATGCCCGCCAGGCCGCCGACGAAACGCATGGCCCACGAAGCGACCGAACGGTCCGGAGAAGTTTCCTTCATCATCTGTGTAAATTCATCGTCCAGATTTGCAAGCGTGCCGCCTTTTACCGGTTCCATGATGATCATCGGGATATTTTTCTCCCGCAGGATCTGATACAATTCGCCGGAGTGTACTACCTGATTATCCCAGTCAATGTAATTCAGCTGGATCTGCACGAATTCCACCTCGGGATGGCGCACCAGGATCGTACGAAGCAGGTCCGGTGAACCATGGAAAGAAAAACCGAAATGGCGGATCTTTCCCTGCTTCTTCATCTCCTGCCCCCACTCGAAGCTTCCGAGGCGCTCATGCTTCTCGTAGTTGTCGCCGTCCTCCAGGCTGTGGAGCAGGTAGTAGTCGATGAAATCAAGGCCGGTCCGCTTAAGCTGCTCCGCGAAGATACGATCGCGGTCGGCTGCGCTGTTCATAGCCCAGGCCGGCAGCTTCGTCGCCACGGTAAATGCTTCCCGCGGATACCGCTTCGTCAGCACTTCCTTTACCGCGCGCTCTGACTCGCCGCCATGATAGACGTAAGCGGTGTCGAAGTAGTTGAAACCTCGCTCCAGATATGCATCCACCATCTTACAAAGTGTGGGGATATCGATCTGCCCGTTCTTTTGGGGAAGACGCATCAGACCGAAGCCCAGTTTCGGCA
>ONPC01000009.1 GCA_900319565.1 uncultured Eubacteriales bacterium
AATAAGATCAAACTTACGGCTACCGATACGGAGCTTGGCATAGAGACTACGATCGAAGGTAATATCGTCCAGTCCGGACGCATCGCGATCGAAGCGAAGATTTTCTCTGAGATCATCCGCAGACTTCCGGATAACGACATCATCATTACGACAGATGAGAATTCGAACATGACGATCGAGTGTGAGAAGGCCGTGTTCAATATCGCCGGTTATGACGGTTATGATTTTCAGGCGCTTCCTTCTTTCGAACATAAGAGTTATATCAGTTTATCCCAGATGACTCTGAAGGATATCATTCGTCAGACCATATTTTCCATCTCGGAGAACGAAAACAACCGCCTGATGAGCGGTGAGCTGCTGGAGATCAAAAACGGTATTCTTCGTCTGGTTTCCCTGGACGGACATCGTATTTCCATTCGCCGTGTGGAACTGAAGGATCATTATGATGATGCAAAAGTTATTGTTCCCGGTAAGACACTCAGCGAGATCGGAAAGATTCTGACCGGCGGTCCCGAGGATGAAGTTCTCATCTACTTCGGTACCAATCACATTCTGTTTTCTTTCGAAGATACGCTGGTCGTTTCCCGTCTGATCGACGGAGAGTATTTCAAGATCGACAACATGCTCAACAACGACTATTCGACAAAACTCTCTGTGAATAAGAGAGATTTCCTGAATTGTATCGATCGTTCCACCTTGCTGGTAAAAGAGTCCGATAAGAAACCTTTGATCTTCACCGTAGAAAACTCGAATCTCCAGCTTTCCATGAGATCCTCTATCGGTTCTCTTTGTGAAGATCTGGAAGTTGCTAAAGAGGGCAATGACATCAAGATCGGTTTCAATCCCAGATTTCTTCTGGATGCGCTTCGCGTCATCGACGATGAAAACGTCGATATTTACATGATGAACCCGAAGGCACCCTGCTTTATCAAAGACAAAGAAGAAAGTTACATTTACCTGATCCTTCCCGTAAACTTTGCTTCTTGATCTATTCAAAAGGAGTTGATTTTATGATCACGATCACACTGAGAGAAGAGTTCATCAAACTCGGTCAGGCTTTAAAAGCAGCAAATCTGGTCGGATCCGGCCTGGAGGCTAAGATCATGATCCAGGAAGGAAAAGTTAAAGTGAACGGCGCCGTGGAAACACAAAGAGGAAAAAAACTCTATGACGGTGATACGGTCACTTTCAATGAAGAGCAGATTTTGATCAAAAAAGCAGGTTGAAGATGGTAATAAAGTCCATTGAACTATTGAATTACCGAAATTATACACAGGCAGCCGTTGAATTTGACGATCATGTCAACATTTTCTACGGGGACAATGCACAAGGCAAGACAAATCTTCTGGAAGCCATCTATTTGTGTGGTTCTACAAAGTCCCATCGGGGCACGAAGGACCGGGATATCATCCGGTTCGGAGAAGAAGAAGCACATATGAAGATGATTGTTGAAAAGGACGGTTATAAGACCCGCATTGACATGCACCTGAAGAAAAATAAGTCCAAAGGTATCGCTGTGGATGGTTTGCCGCTGCGACGTGCCAGTGAACTCTTCGGTAATGCTTACATGGTCTTTTTTTCACCGGAGGACATGCAGATCATTAAAAACGGTCCTGCGGAACGAAGACGCTTCATTGATACCGAGCTGTGCCAGTTAAAAAAGTTATATATTCATTCGCTGGTCAGCTATAACAAGGTCCTCTTAAACCGTAACCAGATGTTGAAGGATTATTACACCGGGCGCGGTTATGAGGAATATATCGATATTTCGGATGAGCAGTTGTGTAAATATGGCTGCGAGCTTATAAAGTATCGCAGAGAGTTTATAGATATGCTGCGGCCGCTCATTCAGAAAATACACAGTGATCTGTCCGGAGGTAAGGAACATTTGGAGATTCTTTACGAACCGGATGTCACGGAGGAAGATTTCGCGGAGAAACTGAAAAAACGCAGGGACCGTGAGATCTATCAAAAAATGACACTGACCGGTCCGCATCGGGATGATATCAACTTTCTGATCAATGATGTGGATGTTCGCAAATACGGGTCGCAGGGTCAGCAGCGAACCGTGGCGCTTTCTCTGAAACTGGCGGAGATCGAGATCGTTAAACAGGTCACGAAGGAGATACCGATACTTCTTCTGGACGACGTTCTCAGCGAACTGGATGTAAAGCGTCAGAACTATTTATTAAAAAGCATAAAGGATATTCAGACCTTTATTACATGTACGGGTCTGGATGAATTTATAAAAAACCGTTTTCACATTGACCGCGTGTTTTATGTGAAGGACGGAGAGGTTTCGGTTTCAAAGCCGGAGGTTTAGGAGTAAAGAAACGGAGAATTTATGAGCAACGAATACGAGGCAAATCAAATCCAAATTTTGGAAGGATTGGAAGCTGTAAGAAAGCGTCCGGGCATGTATATCGGCAGCACCTCATCGAAAGGTCTGCATCATCTGGTCTACGAGATCGTTGATAATGCAGTCGACGAAGCTCTGGCCGGAGTCTGCGACACGATCGTCGTGGAGATCGGTAAGGATGATATCATCACGGTCATCGATAACGGCCGCGGTATCCCGATCGGTATCCATCCGAAGGCAGGTATTCCTGCGGTAGAGGTCGTATTTACTATTTTGCACGCCGGCGGTAAGTTCGGCGGTGGCGGATATAAGGTTTCCGGAGGTCTGCACGGCGTAGGCGCATCGGTCGTAAATGCTCTGTCCGAATGGCTGGAGGTGCGCATTTACCACGAAGGTAAAGTATATATGCAGCGCTACGAGCGCGGTAAGACGATCTCCAAACTGGAAGTGATCGGAGACTGTGAGCCGGATCGTCACGGAACCACCGTTACCTTTAAAGCAGACCCGGAGATCTTCGAGACCACGGTCTATGAATATGACATTTTGAAGACCCGACTTCGTGAAACAGCCTTCCTGACCAAAAATCTTCGTATCGTTCTTCGCGACCTCCGTAAAGAAGGAGAGGAAGGCGAAGAGAATAACGGTGTCGTGGAGGATGTATTCCACTACGAAGGCGGTATCAAGGAGTTTGTTACTTACCTGAACCGCAGCCAGGTCGCTTTGTATCCGGAGGTTCTCTATTTTGAGGGCACACGGGAGAACGTTTACGTCGAAGTTGCGATGCAGCACAATGATGCCTACAACGAGGGTATCTATGCATTCGCCAATAATATCATCACGCCGGAAGGCGGAACACATCTGATCGGCTTTAAGAATGCGCTGACGAAGATGTTTAATGATTATGCCCGTAAGAACAAACTGTTGAAGGACAGTGAGTCGAACCTGACCGGTGAGGATATCCGTGAGGGTCTGACCGCGATCATCAGCGTTAAGATCGAGGATCCTCAGTTTGAAGGACAGACGAAGCAGAAACTGGGTAACAGCGAAGCCAGAACGGCGGTTGAAAATATCGTGAGTGAGCAGCTTACTTACTTCTTGGAGCAGAACCCGAATGTTGCGAAGATCATCTGCGAGAAATCCATTTTGTCGCAGAGAGCCCGCATCGCGGCGCGTAAGGCGCGCGACCTGACGCGCAGAAAAACGGCGCTCGATGGCATGGCGCTTCCCGGAAAGCTGGCTGACTGCTCGGATAAAGATCCCGAGAACTGCGAGATCTACATCGTAGAGGGTGATTCCGCGGGTGGTTCTGCTAAGACTGCAAGATCTCGTACCACACAGGCCATTCTGCCGCTTCGCGGTAAGATCCTGAATGTAGAGAAAGCGAGACTGGACCGTATCTATTCGAATGCCGAGATCAAAGCGATGATCACTGCGTTCGGAACCGGTATTCATGATGACTTCGATATCACGAAGCTTCGTTACCACAAGATCATCATTATGACGGATGCCGATGTCGACGGCGCACACATCAGCACACTGCTGCTGACATTCATTTACCGGTTCATGCCGGAACTGATCAAACAGGGTTACGTCTATCTGGCGAAGCCGCCTCTCTATAAGGTGGAGCGCAACAAAAAGGTTTGGTACGCTTACACGGATGAAGAATTAAATGGCATTCTGAGCGAGATCGGCCGTGATAATAACAACAAGATCCAGCGTTACAAGGGTCTCGGTGAGATGGACGCGGAGCAGCTTTGGGAGACGACCATGGATCCGGAGCGCCGTATTCTGGAGCGTGTGACCATGGATGACGATGTGATCTCGGAGCTAGATGTGACATTTACCACTCTGATGGGCGACCAGGTAGAGCCTCGTCGCGAGTTCATCGAAAAGAACGCGAAATTCGTGCAAAATCTGGATATCAATTAAGGATCTTGCATTTAGGCCCCCGGCCCATGAAACGGAGAATGAAATATGGACGAAACTATTTTTGATAAAGTGCAGGACATAGACCTTAAAAAAACCATGGAGGTCTCCTACATCAACTATGCGATGAGCGTTATCGCATCGAGAGCGCTTCCCGATGTACGTGACGGTCTGAAGCCGGTACAGCGCAGAGTGCTTTACTCCATGATCGAACTGAACAACGGTCCCGATAAGCCGCACCGTAAGTGTGCGCGTATCGTCGGTGATACCATGGGTAAATACCATCCGCACGGCGACAGTTCGATCTACGGAGCTCTCGTTAACCTGGCTCGCGATTGGACCATGCGTTACACGCTGGTCGACGGACACGGTAACTTCGGTTCGGTGGACGGTGACGGCGCGGCGGCTATGCGATATACCGAGGCACGTCTGTCGAAGATCGCGATGGAGATGCTGTCCGACATCAATAAGGACACAGTCGTATTCGAGCCGAACTTCGATGACACTGAGAAAGAGCCGACCGTACTGCCGGCTCGTTTTCCGAACCTGCTCGTAAACGGTACCACCGGTATCGCGGTCGGCATGGCAACGAACATCCCTCCTCACAACTTAGGTGAGGTCATCGATGCGGTCATCAAGATGATCGACAACCGGGTCAATGAAGGACGTGAAACGCAGGTCGAAGAGATCTTAGACATCATCAAGGGACCGGATTTTCCGACCGGAGCATCCATTCTCGGAAAACGCGGTATCGAGGAAGCTTACCGTACCGGTAAGGGTAAGATCAAAGTCCGCGCGGTCACCAATATCGAGACGCTGCCGAACGGCAAGAGCCGCATTATCGTGACGGAACTGCCATATATGGTAAACAAAGCGAAGCTCATCGAGAAGATCGCTGAACTCGTGCGTGATAAACGTGTTGACGGTATCACGGATCTGCGCGACGAGTCCGACCGTGAAGGCATGCGTATCTGCATCGAACTTCGTAAGGATGTAAATGCAAATGTTGTTTTGAACCTGCTGCTTAAGCATACGCAGCTGCAGGATTCGTTCGGCGTGATCATGCTGGCGCTGGTCAACAACGAGCCGAAGATCCTGAATATCTGCGAGATGTTGAAATATTACCTCCTGCATCAGGAGGATGTGGTACGTCGTCGTACCGCGTTCGAACTGAATAAGGCGCAGGAGCGTGCGCATATTGTTGAAGGCTTGCTGACGGCGCTGGATCACATTGACCGTGTGATCACGATCATCCGCGGATCCAAGACCGTGCAGATCGCGAAAGCATCCCTGTGTGAGGAGTTCGGCTTAAGCGATGCGCAGGCACAGGCCATCGTGGACATGCGTCTGCGTGCCCTGACAGGTTTGGCCAGAGAGGACCTGCAGAACGAATACACAGAACTCGAACAGAAGATCGCGGAGTACAAAGAGATTTTGGCAAATGAAAACAAACTGCTCGGCGTGATCAAAGACGAGATCACGATCATCCGCGACAAATATGCGGATCCCCGCCGCACGCAGATCCTGTTTGACGCGGAAGAATTTTCCGCAGAGGATCTGATCCCGATGGAAGACACCATCATTGCGATGACGAAGCTGGGCTACATCAAGCGTATGAGCCTGGATAACTTCCGCAACCAGAACCGCGGAGGTAAGGGCATCAAGGGCATGAATACCATCGACGAAGACTACATCGAGGATATTCTCATGACGTCGACGCACCACCATATTCTGTTCTTTACGAATCTGGGACGTGTATATCGCCTGAAGGTCTACGAGATTCCGGAGGCTTCCCGTACCGCGCGCGGTACGGCGATCGTAAACCTCCTGCAGCTCATGCCGGGCGAAAAGGTTTCCGCGATCGTGACGCTGCGTGAGTTTGAGGAGGACATGAGCCTCTTCATGGCGACGAAGCTGGGTCTGGTAAAGAAGACACGCCTGGAGGAGTTCCTGCATATCCGCAAGACCGGTATCATGGGCATCACACTGCGTGAGGGCGACGAACTGATCGAAGTTAAGAAGATGAAGCCCGGTGTGGACTTCCTTCTGGTAACCAAGCGCGGCCAGTGCATCCGTTTCAACGAGAAAAATGTTCGCGCGACCTCCCGTTCTTCGATGGGTGTCCGCGGTATCAACCTCAAGGCAGACGACGAAGTCGTTGCCATGCAGATGAGCACACAGGGCGAGTACCTCTTAGTTGCTTCCGAGTTCGGTATGGGTAAGAAGACCCGCCTGGAGTTGTTCCCGACACAGAACCGTGGTGGTAAGGGTATCCTGTGCTACCGCATCAACGAAAAGACCGGCAACCTCATCGGAGCGAAGGCGGTCAATGACGACAACGAAGTAATGCTGATCACGACGGAGGGCATTATCATCCGCATCAGCGTCAGCGATATATCGACGGTATCCCGTGTGGCTTCCGGTGTTAAACTCATGAATATCAACCCGGAGAAAAACGAATCGGTAGCGGGCATCGCAAAGGTGCGCGAGAAGAATAACGAGTCCGACGACGTGGATTTCTCGGAGGACGTTGAGACGGGTGAAGGAACATCCGTCGAGGCATCGGCAGACGCGCAGTACAGAAACATGCAGAGTTTGCTCGAGGCAGCGATCGAGGATGAAGAATTCGACGAGGAAGACGGGGACGAATTCGAAGAAAACGAAGACGAGGAAGATAAGGACGAATGAGGACCGTAGAAGCTTCCGTGATCACGGAAGAGATCAGTAAGATGTGCATCGAGGCAAACTACCATTTGTCGAAGGACATGATGCAGGTATTTGACTGCGCGGGGAAGTGTGAAACCTCCCCGCTGGGTCAGAAGATCATAAGCCAGTTACAGGATAACCTCGCCATAGCGGACAGCGATCGGATCCCGATCTGTCAGGATACCGGTATGGCGGTGATCTTTGTGAAACTGGGTCAGGATGTGCATGTGAACGGAGGAAACCTGACGGACGCTATCAACGAAGGTGTCCGCAAGGGTTACACCGAAGGCTATCTGCGCAAATCCGTTGTACGCGATCCCATTGACCGCGTAAACACAAAGGACAACACACCGGCCGTGATTCATTACGATATCGTGCCCGGCGAACAGATCGAAATAACTATGGCACCGAAGGGATTCGGCAGCGAAAATATGAGCCGTGTGTTCATGCTTAAGCCGGCTGACGGCATCGAAGGTGTGAAGAATGCGGTGCTTACAGCGGTGCGTGATGCGGGACCGAACGCATGCCCGCCCATGGTCGTGGGCGTCGGCATCGGCGGTACCTTTGAGAAGTGTGCCTTTTTGGCGAAAAAAGCACTGACACGCGAGATCGGATCGCATTCGCCCATCCCTTATGTCAGCGAGCTGGAGCAGGAGCTCCTCACGAAGATCAACGACCTTGGCATCGGACCGGCAGGTTTAGGCGGAAGCACCACGGCATTTGCCGTATTTGTGGAAACCTACCCGACACATATCGCCGGACTTCCGGTCGCGGTCAATATCTGCTGCCACGTGAATCGTCACGTGACGCGAGTGATCTAGTATAACGTCATATAGGAGGCGCTCATGGACAGAGTAATACATACACCGATCACGAAAGAGATCGCTGACAGCCTGCACGTCGGAGACATGGTCTACCTGACCGGGGAGATCTATACAGCGCGCGACGCTGCGCATAAACGCATGTTCGAGGCCGTACAGAAAGGGGAATCCCTTCCCATCGACCTGAAAAACGCGACGATCTATTATATGGGACCTTCACCTGCGCGTGAGGGACGTCCCATCGGCTCTGCCGGTCCGACGACCGCCAGCCGCATGGATAAATACGCGCCTACGTTTTTGGACATGGGCCAGACCTGCATGATCGGTAAAGGAAAGCGTTCGGATGCCGTACATGAGGCAGTCGTTCGTAACCATGCCGTATATTTGGCAGCGATCGGCGGAGCAGGGGCTCTGCTCTCGAAGTGCATTACCGCTTCCGAGGTCGTAGCCTACGACGATCTGGGCACCGAGGCGATCCGTCGGCTCACGGTGGAGAACTTCCCTGCGATCGTGGTCTTAGACAGCACGGGACGTGATGCGTATCTGGAGGCTGAAGAAGAGGCGAAAAAACAAAATCGGGCATAGATGCAAAAAAATATGCTTGACATATGATACACAGTTTAGTATACTGTGTTAGTATCGGTTGATACTTGGAGAAATACTCAAGAGGCCGAAGAGGCGCCCCTGCTAAGGGTGTAGGTCGGGTAACCGGCGCGAGGGTTCAAATCCCTCTTTCTCC
>ONPC01000080.1 GCA_900319565.1 uncultured Eubacteriales bacterium
CTCCGCGCTGAAAACGGTGTGGCTCCTTTGGTTTATTCGCTCGAACTGAGTGATTATCCCGCTATGACCAGAGCTAATGAAATCGTTCAATATTTCGATCACGTGCGTCCGGACGGAAAGGATCTGAAAGGGCTTCTTGCGTTAGATAATAATAATTCTAAGGACGATCTCTCCTGGACCAGGGCCGGTGAAAATATCGCGGCCGGAAGTTCGACTGCGCAAGATACTTTTGCTCAGTGGAAAGGCAGTGATGGCCACCGCAAAAATATGCTTAATGCGGAATTTACGCACATGGGCGTGGGCCACATGCCTTCGGATGATATCTATGGAAATTACTGGACACAACTGTTTATTGGAAACCACAACGTAAAATCTATTTCGATCATTTCGAACACCATTCCCGCCAGTATAAAAAAGGGGACGTCTTTAGCTGCGACCGGTATTATGGCGCAAGTCGTAACGGGCGGAACAAATCTGAAGACAAACTATTTGCCGCTTTTTGATCCCGGAAAATCTATTTCCGGTTATTCCGTTTCCGGCTTCGATCCGAATAAAGATGCGGTAGAAAACGTTACGATCACTTACAAGGGTGCGTCTACTTCATTTCAGGTCACTGTCGGCAATCCGGTCGCCAAAACTCTTTCTTCGATCCGGGTAGATTATAAGGGCGGAACCAAAACTCCCGGCCAGACGATTTCCGCATCGGATTTCACGGTTACTGCTGTATATAGTGATAAATCAACCGAAACGGTTACCGGTGGCATTTCAGTATCTCCCGAAACACTTGTTGCAGGTGACAATGTGATCACGATCACCTATGGCGGGAAGAGCACGAAGTATACTTTGAATTGCAAGGCTCCGGTTACGGTTACATCGCTTTCGCTCAAATATAACGGCGGTGAGAAATTTGTCGGCGACAACATCAGCCCTTCGGATTTTTCGACGACTGCTGTATACAGTGACGGGTCCACAAAGGATGTGAGCAATGCCGTATCGGTTTCTCCGTCTACACTTAAGGCCGAGTCGAATATCATTAAGGTTTCATTCGGCGGGCAAACAAAAGACTTTACAGTGACAGCAAAAGCGGTTACGGTAACGGAACTGATCATTGATCAAAACTTCTCGAGCAAACAAGAAGGGGATAGCTATTCCGCCGCAGACTTTACCGTTTACGCGAAGTATAATAACGGTAAAACCTCAGCGGTCAATGGTTGGTCCATCGATGAATTCGGGACCCCGTTAAAATCCGGCAGTAATACATTGACCTTCCGATATGGTGGTGTAGTTAAGAAGTTTACGGTAAATGCTGTACCTAAGCCTACGCAGGCTCCTACACAGGCACCTACACAGGCACCGACACAAGCACCTACGCAGGCTCCAACACAGGCACCGACACAAGCGCCGACCCAGGCACCGACACAAGCGCCGACCCAGGCACCTACGCAAGCACCGACACAGGCGCCTACCCAGGCACCCACCCAGGCTCCGACGCAGGCACCTACACAGGGAAATACTGCGCCTTATATACCGGTCGACCCTTCGACCGATGATGGATCGAGTGCGGATCCGCGCACATCGTCCGTAGATTCTACGGAGGTTGACAAAACTACAGAAGAAACGACAGAAGAGGAAACCACGCTCGAGGCGTCTTCGGAGGATGCTCCGAAAAAACTGGAACTGAAGTACAGGGGCGGGACGAAATATGTCGGCGATACGATATCGTCCGATGATTTTACCGTTTACGCTGTCTATGAAGACGGTTCCCGGGTCAATGTTTCAGAAGATGCACTTATCTCGCATAAGGCATTTAAAGAAGGGGACAATGAAGTCATTATTTCCTACGAAGGAAAGGAAGTCATTTTCTATTTGAATGTGACGAAGAAACCCGAAGAGACCTCGACTGTTGTTCCTACCACGGAAGAAATAACCACAGTGGAAGAAAGCACGAAAGCAGAAGTAACGAGTGAAGCGGTTACTGAAACCGTTGCAAGCGATACGGCTGCGACGGCTTCAGATGTCGACGATCTACCCGATGAACGGGATGTCGGGGCTTTCCAGCGGCTCGCTTTGTATATCGGTCTGGCGGTCATTCTGGTCTGCGCGATCGCTTATGGGATCATCGTTCTTTTGAAAAAGAAAAAGGCAAAAGAAGAGGATCCTGCTGAAAATACGGATAACTCTGATAAAAATATCAAGAAATAATAAAAACCCACATATTTTTGCTTGCATTTTTGCGGCTCTTATGTTAAATTTCTATGTGGAGGTGAAACCATGGACATTTTAGAGATGATTCTCGGTGTAGTATTAGTAATTCTCGGACTGATCATCACGATCCTCGTTATGATGCAGGAAGGTAAATCTGCAGGATTTACCGGTTCTATCAGCGGTATTGCAGATTCTTACTGGGGTAAAAATAAAGCGCATTCGATGGAAGGTAAGTTGCAAAAGTCAACGACTTGGCTTGTTGTGGTCTTCTTTGTCATTTGCTTATTACTGAACAGTAGATTATTCAATACACAGGCGGATGCCAATCAGGCAACTCCCAACGTTACCGTAGAAACGACTACGGAAGCGGGGGCTGAAGCCGGTACGGAAGCGGTTACCGATGCTGCTACACAGGCGGCTACGGATCCGGCAGAATAGATTTAGCAGAATTACCCGACACTCTATGCCGACATGGATCGCATAGAGTGTTATTTTTTTAGAGGGATTCAGAAGAATGGAAGATAAAACGAAGCAGCTGATGGACGTTTTTACGTCCGAGGCATATAAACCGATGAAGATCAAGGAACTCGCAATACTCCTCGGAGTTCCGAAAGAAAAAAGAGAAGAATTTGCCGACATCCTGCAGGGCATGGTCCGTGACGGCAGGATATCGGTTACAAATCATGGAAAATATTTCGCAGTGAAAGGCGGTTCCTATACGAACTGCGAAGCGAACCAAAAGGTACGAGGTGTTTTCTTTGCGTCAGGCCGCGGGTTCGGATTTGTTAAGCCAAGCCTATCAGAGGGCTCGGAGAACACAGAAGAGCTTCCGGATATCTATATTGAGGCAAAACACGTAAAAGGGGCCATGCATAAGGATGAAGTCGAAACTGTGATCCTGTATACCGGTGATAAACATCCGGTAGGTAAGATCACATCGATCATCAAACGGGCCAATGAGACCGTGATCGGAACGCTGATTCTTAAGAACTCTTTTGGCTTAGTGATTCCGGAGCATAGCCGCTATCTGAAGGATATTTTCATACCCAAAGAAGCGCTGAAGGATGCCGCGGATCGCAGCAAAGTCTGGGTTCGGATCACTGATTTCGGAGATGAGAAGAAGAACCCTGAGGGTGAGATCCTTCAGGTTCTTGGGGATTCTTCCGATCCTCGAACGGATGTGGATGCCATGATCCTGGCCTATGACCTGCCGAATGCATTTCCCGAAGAAGTGTTAAAGGAAGCGCGTTCGATCCCCAAAAGTGTCTCACAGTCCGATCTATCCGGGCGCGAGGACCTACGCGACCAGGTTATCGTAACGATCGACGGCGAAGATGCTAAGGATCTGGATGATGGTGTTTCGGTAACACAACTCAAGAATGGAACCTATGAACTGGGCGTGCATATAGCAGATGTTTCCCACTATGTGAAGGAAGGATCGGCGCTGGATACGGAGGCGAAAAAGCGCGGAAACAGCGTTTATTTTCCGGATCGTGTCATCCCGATGCTGCCGAAGGAACTGTCCAACGAGATCTGCTCGCTGAATGCGGGCGTAGACCGGCTGGCCATGAGTTGTATCATGACAGTGGACAGCGAGGGAAGGATCACCGATCATCGGATCGTTGAGAGTGTGATCCGCGTGAAACGCCGGATGTCCTATAACGAAGTGACAGCCCTGCTCGAGGATACAGCGGATCAATCTTTAAAGGCCGAATGTGCCGATCTGATTCCGATGTTTCAGACTATGGCCGGGCTTTCTGCCGCTATTCGCAAACGCAGAAAGCAACACGGAGCCATCGACTTTGACTTTCCGGAGCCGAAAGCCGTCCTGGATGAAAACGGATATCCGGTTGACATTTACCCGTATAAACGCAGCGTAGCCACGGATATGATCGAAGACTTTATGCTCGCGGCCAATGAAACGATCGCGAATGTTGCATTTTGGCAGAACCTGCCGTTCTTATACCGAAATCATGAAGCGCCGGCACAGGATAAGATGGAGGAGTTCGTTTCGTTCCTCGGCGGCTTTGGGATCGCACTGCATCTGCAAAATGAAGTGCACCCCAAAAAACTTCAGCAGGTACTGGATGCTACTGCGCATGAAGCAGAGGGGCCGCTGATCCACCGTGTATTGCTGCGCTGCATGAAGCAGGCGCGGTACGGAAACGAATGTCTGGGGCATTTCGGACTTGCGATGGAGCATTATACGCATTTTACGTCACCGATCCGCCGATATCCGGACCTTCAGATCCACCGGATTTTAAAACTCGGCACAGATCCCGATGTATCCGAGAGCAGTCTCGGCGAGATCGCAGCGCACTGTTCTGCAACGGAACGAAAAGCCGCAGAGGCAGAACGTGAAGTCATGAAATACTTCAAGGCGGTCTATATGCAGAGCGAGATCGGGCGGATCCATAAAGGCGTGATCAGCGGCGTGACGAACGGAGGCATCTTTATCGAACTCTATAATACAGTGGAGGGCGTGATCCGGCTGAGCAGTCTTAGCGATCACTATGTTCTCGACGAAGCACATTACCGCCTGGTCGGAGAGCGGACCGGAAGGGTTTTCACCTTGGGCCAGCGCGTAAAGGTGGAAGTCGTCGATGTCGACCTTGCACTGGCGCAGGTCATTTTCGGGCTCGTTGAAGAGGATAAAAAGCGGCGCAAAAAGGAATATATGTGATCTTCGGGGAACTCTTACAAATCCCTTACAGCTTGGATTTATGCTTTACGCTCGCAAAGAAATATGATATGATAAAAATGGTATGGTTTGAGCTTTAAAAGGGCTCGTTTCAGAAACGGAGGAGACATGGGAAAGGACAGTATTAAGCTGATCGCTAATAATAAAAAGGCCTACCATGACTATTTTATACATGATAAACTGGAGGTAGGGATCTCACTGGCCGGAACGGAAGTGAAATCCCTGCGCATGGGGAAATGCAGTTTGAAAGAGTCTTTCATCCGCCTGGAGAAAGGCGAGTTATACATCTACAACATGCACATTTCCCCCTATGAAAAGGGGAATATCTTCAATAAGGATCCGCTGCGTGTACGCAAATTACTGCTGCATCGCTACGAGATCAATAAATGGGCCGGGAAGATGGCGCAGAAAGGTTTTACCGTCGTTCCGCTCCAGGTGTATTTTAAAGGAAGTCTGGTAAAGGTCGAGATCGGTTTGGCACAGGGTAAGAAACTCTATGACAAACGGGAAGACATCGCTAAGAAAGATCAAAAAAGGGAAACGGAAAGAGATTTCAAGGTTCGAAATCTCAAATAAATAAGCAGAGATCATTAGCAAAGCGAGGATGGAGGATGGACACAAAAAAACTGTTTAATGACGGATGGGAGTTTTCCAAACAGAGTCTGGGTCAGTCGATCGCGGGAATGATGACGGACATCGACGTAGTTTGGACACCGGTGGATGTTCCACACGATTTTCTGATCTGGCAGACGAAGGATCTGTATGAAAACTGTGAAGGCTGGTACCGCAAGCGTTTTTCTTACGTTCCTTCGTTGGATCGTGTATACATCCGTTTTGACGGCGTATACATGAATAGTACCGTCTATGTTAACGGTGAGGAGGTCGGGAGCCGAAAAAACGGCTACGTGACCTTTGAGTTTGATATCACGGATTTCCTGAACGTGGGTGAAAACGAGATCCATGTATCGGTCATCTATGAATCACCGAATACGCGCTGGTATTCGGGAGCAGGCATCTACCGGAATGTATGGTTGATATCGCGCCATCCCTTCCATATCGCATCGGACAGTCTATATGTTTCTACAAAACGCATCGGGACAGATTTCGAGGTGACGGCATCTGCGCTGGCCACCTGCGACGGAATCCTTTGTTTCCGCGTCCTGGATGCCGAAGGAAACGATATCGCGAATGCCATCAAAGAATGCTTCCGGTTCGAACCCTGCGAGGTTACCATGATGGTTTTTCGTCCGGCTTTGTGGTCGCTTGAGATACCGCGTATGTATCGCGTTGAAGCGAGCCTCGTCATGGACGGCGAAGAGATCGACGATATGTCATGCAAGATCGGCTTCCGCACTTTGGAATTCACTACGGATCATGGCCTGATCATGAACGACCGCCCGCTTAAGATCAAGGGTGTATGCATGCACCACGATCTGGGAGCTTTGGGCGCGGCGTTTAACGTGACCGCTGCCAGACGTCAGCTATCCATCATGAAATCGATGGGAGCGAATGCCATTCGCACCTCCCACAATATGCCGGCTCCGGAG
Organism: uncultured Eubacteriales bacterium; assembly: GCA_900319565.1. GTDB lineage: Bacteria > Bacillota > Clostridia > Lachnospirales > Lachnospiraceae > UBA1201. The sequence goes on from ONPC01000080.1 coordinate 6,454, forward strand.
ATCATGGATCTTTGCGACGAGATGGGCCTTCTGGTCATGAGCGAGGCCTTCGACATGTGGGAACTTCCGAAAACGGAGTTTGACTATTCCCGCTTCTTTAAAGACTGCTATGAGGAAGACGTGAAGAACTGGGTCCGCCGGGATTACAACCATCCGTCACTGCTCATGTGGTCCATCGGCAACGAGATCGCGGATGTCCATAAAGATCCCGAACACGGTGCCCAGATCACCCGCAAACTCATCGAATGCGTCCGCAAATATGATTACCGGGGCAATGCACCCATCACCTTTGCATCGAATTATATGCCCTGGGAAGGCGCGCAAAAGAGCGCTGACCTGCTCAAATATGTCGGATA
>ONPC01000057.1 GCA_900319565.1 uncultured Eubacteriales bacterium
GATACAGTTTAATAGCGTTTGCGATACTCTGTCGGCGTCAGGCCGGTGTAGTTTTTGAACTGGCGCATGAAGTGAACGTCGTTGTTATAGCCGCACTGCTCGGCGATGGAAGACACCGGAATCTTCGTGGAGGACAGAAGCAGCTTCGCATGGGACATCCGGCTCTGGAGAATATCATCCCGGACGCTCTGACCGAACAACATTTTGTAGGAATGCTGGAAGTAGGAGCGGCTGACATTGGCCATGCGGGCCATTTCATCGATGGACATGTGGAAGGCATGGGTGCTGAAAATCTTCTCACGTATGGTGCGGAGTGAGTTGAAGTGGTCGGAATTCAGGTCGGTTGGAGCCTGCGCGGTGCCGCAGATGGCGCGCCCCAGTTTCAGGATCAGGAGGCGGAGATACAGGTTCAGTCCTTCGTTGCGGTCTTCGCCGGGCGTGCAGAATTCGAAGCACATGTTGCGCAGGATCTCGGAACACTCGGTGATCTCGCCGACATAGACGGGGCGGTTGAAGACAATGTGGTGCGCCAGGAAGAATTCCTCGTCGCCTTCCTCGAAGTGGAAGTGAATGAAGTCGTCAATGTATGGCTCTTTATTGGCAAAATATTCGTGCGGGACACCTGCCTTGTATATGACGAAACTGTTTTTGCGCACAGGAACGAGCTCTCCATCTACAGAGAAGAGAGCGGGTGATTTGATCAGGAGCAGGATATGGTTCTCCAAACCCTGCGGACGGTGAATATGAAAATCGGCCGGATGCTTATGGTGGCATCCGATGTAGTCAACGATCATGGCGACCTCCTTCTGCTAACGGATCGAAATGAATCATTGGGGTTTGTATTCATCTTGGGCTTGCATACATGTTTCGATGCAATTCCTTTATCGATGTTATTATTTTAGCGTTTTGGAAGAAAACTGTCAAGATGGAGAGACGGGGAAAAGCAAGCCATAATTAGCCGTCCGTCGGCAATGACAGCTGCGATTGGTCGAAACAAGCTAACTGTGCACGCGAAAAGCAAGCCATAATTAGCCGTCCGCCGACAATGACAGTTGCTATTGGTCGAAACAAGCTAACTGTGCACGCGAAAAGCAAGCCATAATTAGCCGTCCGCTAGCAATGATAGTTGCTATTGGTCGAAACAAGCTAACTGTGCACGCGAAAAGCAAGCCATAATTAGCCGCCCGCTGGCAATGACAGCTGCGATTGGGCAAAACAAGCTAACTAGCATTGGAAAAAGCGAGCCATAATTAGCCGCCCGCCGGCAATGACAGCTGCGATTGGTCGAAAACGGCTAACTAGCATTGGAAAAAGCGGGCTTTAGTTAGCCGGGACGGGAACAAACGTTTTCGATTAGTATCCAAGTTTGATTTTGATTTCTTTAGCCAGTTTTCGGATCGCTTTGGTGTCCAGCGGATATCTTCCGGTTTCAAAGGTCCAAATGAAAGAGTCGTGGCTAAACAGGGCGCTGGCTTCGTATTTCCGGATTTTGAGGAATGCTTTGTTGCGATAGTCCATGTCATCCATCATTCCAAAATGTTCCCAATACAGTTCTTTGCGTTGCTTTATGTCCAGCAAAGTGAAGTCCGGATGAACGGTCTCTGAATGGAGATGAAGAGGTTTTTCATATAAGAAGGGGATTGAGAGATCATCGAGAATGTCCGCAATCAGGATTTCGGATTTTGAGCGAACCCGAAGTCCGTTTCTGGTAAAATACTCGGCTGCCTTCTCATCAAAGCCCAGTTCTGTATAATCTTGATTTCTCCATTTGCTGATATATACTTCATCTGAAAGACGGTGAGGATTGATCAATTCTCTTTTACCGAATACCATCCGTTCAAAAGCGTTTTCGAATGGATTTCCGAGCATTGCTAGGAACATCTTCAATTCCTCTATTCTTTTTTGTATTTCCGCGATTAGTTTCATATCATATTCGATCTGAGCCAGTGTGCAGGCCGTGGCGCGATCCTTCTTTTTTATGTATACACCATTTGAATCGGATGTATGCCTTTTTAAAAAGTATTGATACGTATTACCATGTTTTGCTGCTCGAAGACCGGTACATTCAGGAACATGTCTTTTTAACTTTTCACATTCAGATGCAACACATCTCAAGTGGTCTTCAAGAACTTCAATTTCGTTTATAATATCTTTCTCTGAAATCATAATAGCTCCTTTTTTATTCTGGTTGGTTTATTTAGTGGCTACAATGGTGGGGGGAATGATTGGAAGCGGAGAAACCGAGCACTGGCTAATATGAACCGGCATTTTTTGAAGCGAGTTAGCCGGATGGGCTTGAAAGGGGGAGTGAGGTTGGTTGAAAGGCTAACTGAAGCCAGAAAAACCATGGTGAGTTAGCCGGATGGGCTTGAAAGGGGAAGAAAGATAGGCAGAAAGGCTAACTAAAGCCAGAAAAAACCATGGTGAGTTAGCCGGATGGGCTTGATCGGGGGAGAAAGACGGGGCTGGCGGCTAACTAAAGCCAGAAAAACCATGGTGAGTTAGCCGGATGGGCTTGATCGGGGGAGTGAGGTTGGTTGAAAGGCTAACTGAAGCCAGAAAAAACCATGGTGGGTTAGCCGAATGGGCTTGAGCGGGGGAGTGAGGTTGGTTGAAAGGCTAACTGAAGCCAGAAAAAACCATGGCTAGTTAGCCGACAAGGCTTGGGAAGGTTCAAACAGGGAAGTGCGGCAGACTGAACGGCTAACAATAACTATCTGCATACACTATATGTAAGTATTTCGACACATGGGGTAAAAATCCGAACATAACAAAACCACACGGCGTATGGGGGGAAACCCGGCCGTGTGGAAATAACAAGAAGGAAATAGGAAAATGAAAACAAAAAGTGTCACAATGTGACATATGGCAAAAACCACAGATAAGTTGGAGGGGTCTGCGGTTTTAAAAACGAAGTCATAAGACTTTCTTAGCGGTTCTGAAAACTTTAAATGGGGTTGACGGGCGGTGGCAGGCCGCCCGCCGAGCTAAGAAAAGTTCTTATTTAAGATGCTTTGTGCATGCAAACCGGAATGGTACTTTCCGGATAAAGCTTTGGGAATGGTACGGGGATCAGTTGCGTTGCAACTTGTTTCCCTCGCTTTATGGTTCTATGATAATCGATAAATGTGTCCGAAATATGAGTGGTTTCTAAAATAAGTATAAAGTCTTTCTAAAAAAAGATTAAAAAAATATCTGCATTTTCTTCTTGTAAGATGGGCGGATTTATGATAAATTATTAAGTAGCCCTGTAAGGAGGTTAAGCTGAATGATGATGTTATCTGCAGATATCGGCATCGATCTTGGAACTGCCAGTATCTTAGTATATGTTAAAGGCAAAGGCGTCGTATTAAAGGAGCCGTCTGTCGTTGCGATCGATCGTGAAACGAATGAGATCAAGGCGATCGGAGAGGATGCGCGGCTTATGATCGGCCGTACGCCCGGTAATATCGTTGCCATTCGTCCGCTCCGTCAGGGTGTTATCAGCGATTATATCGCTACACAGAAGATGTTGAAGTATTTTATCCGTAAGGCCATGGGCCGTCGTACGCTGCGTAAGCCGCGTATCTGCGTGTGCGTTCCCAGTGAGATCACGGAAGTTGAGCGTAAGGCTGTCGAGGATGCGACCTACGAAGCCGGCGCGCGTGACGTCCGTATCATCGAGGAGCCGGTAGCAGCAGCGATCGGCGCGGGCGTGGATATTTCCAAGGCATGCGGAAACATGATCGTCGACATCGGCGGCGGAACATCAGATATCGCAGTTATTTCCCTCGGCGGCACGGTGGTTAGTAATTCCATCAAGGTCGCGGGCGATGATTTCGATGATGCAATCGTTCGTTACATGAGAAAGAAGCACAATCTCCTGATCGGTGAGCGCACCGCTGAGGAGATCAAGATCAATATCGGAACCTGCTATCCGCGTCAGGATGTCCTGACCATGGATGTGCGGGGCCGGAACCTGGTCACCGGTCTGCCGAAGACGGTGACGTTCACCTCGGATGAAACGTTGGAGGCCCTTCACGAGCCTGCAACACAAATTGTGGATGCCGTCCATGCGGTCCTGGAGCGTACGCCTCCGGAGCTGGCGGCGGATATCTCCGATCGGGGCATCGTCCTGACCGGCGGCGGTTCGCTGCTGCGCGGCCTTGAGGAACTGATCGAAGAAAAGACAGGAATCAATACCATTACTGCTGAGGATCCGATGACCGCAGTTGCCATCGGTACGGGTAAGTATATCGAGTTCCTGGACGAGATGGGCGAATAAAGGTTGCTTGACGTGCTTCTGTTTCCCGGGAAGTTATTTCCCGTGCAGAAGCACGATTTTTTTACGCAAATTGTGGACTCGCGAGCTCCCTTTTCCCGTGCGTTTTTTGGGAAATGTCTGGCCGCGCGCGGGATAAAAACCGAAGCGAGGGTGCCATATCGGAGCCGCTTGAAGAATGCGAAAAGTAACTAGTAATCCAAATGCAGAAACGTTGCCGATACTGCAATGGGGTAGGAAACAGTTTTTTGAGCTTTGCGACAGTGAACAGAATGGATCGGGCCGGAAACTTAAGACCGGCGGATCTGGAGAGGTTTAGAAAGATGACGATCGAGGGTGCCATACGGCACGTGGTTTATGAAAATGAAAAAAACGGCTATAAGGTGCTGACCCTCGAGACGCAGGACGGGGAGTTCACCGTCGTCGGGCTCATGCCGTTGGCGGAGATCGGCGACTATGTGGAGGTCACCGGAGAGTTTCTGGAGCATCCGGTCTACGGACCGCAGGTGAAGGTAACTTCCTACGAGCGGAAGGTGCCGCAGGACGTGATCTCGATCCGAAATTACTTAGGGTCGGGGGCCATCAAGGGCATCGGCGAGAAGCTGGCGACCCGCATCGTGGATGCGTTCGGAAAGGACACGTTCCGCATCATGGAGGAGGAGCCGGAGCGCCTGTCGGAGGTGAAAGGCATCAGCCAGGGAAAGGCGTACGAGATCGCCGCGCAGGTGCAGGGAAAACAGCAGCTGCGAAACGCGATCATTTTCCTCCAGAACCTGGGGATCACTACGTCCATGGCGGTCCGCATCTACGAGATCTATAAAGAAAATATTTACAATGTCCTTCGGGTCAATCCATACGACCTGGTGGAGAAAGTTCAGGGCATCGGTTTCAAGACGGCCGATGCGATCGCGCTGCGGCAGGGGCTCGCGTTTGATTCGGATTTTCGGATCTGCGCGGCCATGACCCATCTGCTGCAGGAGGCCGGCGGTGAGGGGCACACGTTCCTGCCGAAGCAGGAGCTCGTCTTGCGTGCGCAGGAACTGCTGCAGGTCGAGAGGGATCTGGTCGAAAAAAATCTGACCGATATGATACTGACACGGACGGTGATCGCTAAGCGGCCTACGCTGTCGGAAGAGAGCCGTGGCGGCGGGCAAAAGAATAAACCGGGCGATGGCTTCGAAAGCGCGGGCAGTGAGGATCCGTTTACATATGGAAGCGACCAACCGACTTCGGACAGTGACGATCCGGAGATCTACCTTTCGTCGTATTATTACACCGAACTTTCGGTGGCGCGGAAACTGACGGATCTGTCGGCGTACACCATCCGGAAGCAGGAGAAGCGGGATCGGATCGAGGCGCAGTTAGACCAGGTGATCCGGGAGGAGACCCAGTTAAAGGAGCTCGATGAGAACCAGCGGGAGGCAGTGCTCACCGCGATCACGCATGGACTCACCATCGTGACCGGAGGACCCGGAACCGGAAAGACGACGATCATCAACGCGATGATCCGGTATTTTCAGAAGAAGGGGCACTCGATCGCCCTGGCCGCGCCGACCGGTCGTGCGGCAAAACGAATGTCGGAAACGACAGGACATGAAGCAAAGACGATCCACCGCCTGCTGGAGGTGTCCGGCGCGCCGGACGGGGCAGGCATGAAGTTCGGACGGGATGAACTGACCCCGCTCGATGAGGATGTGGTCATCGTCGATGAGATGAGTATGGTGGATATATTCCTGATGAACGGCCTTTTAAAGGCTTTGGTCCCGGGTATGCACGTCGTCCTGGTAGGAGACGTGGATCAGCTGCCCAGTGTGGGACCGGGCTGCGTGCTTCGTGACATCATCGAATCGGAACGTTTTCCGGTGGTGAAACTCACGAAGATTTTCCGCCAGGCCGCCATGAGCGATATCATCATAAACGCGCATAAGATCAATCACGGACAGGATGTGCAGCCGGACACGAACAGCCGGGATTTCCTGTTTGTGAAGCGGGAGACCGCCGAACGGATCATAGGCGCGACCATTACGCTGCTTCGGGAGAAACTACCGGAGTATGTACACGCGCCGGTGCGGGACATTCAGGTCCTGACGCCCATGCGTAAGGGCGTGCTCGGCGTGGAAAACCTAAACAGAGAGTTGCAAAACGCGTTAAACCCTCCCCGTGAAAACCTGCGGGAGAAAGAGGCGGGAAACATCACGTTCCGCGAAGGCGACAAGGTGATGCAGATCCGCAACAACTACCAGAAGGAGTGGGAGGTCCGCGGCAAATTCAACATTCCCATCGCTAAGGGAATGGGCGTTTTCAACGGAGATTTAGGCATTATCAAAACCATTAATCTGTTTACCGAGCGTGTCGAAGTTGAGTTCGACGAGGGACGGATCGCGGAGTATACCTACGCGGAACTGGAGGAACTGGATCAGGCCTATGCCGTCACGATCCACAAATCCCAGGGAAGCGAGTATCCGGCGGTGATCCTGCCGCTGCTGACCGGACCGCAGATGCTGATGAACCGAAACCTGCTCTACACGGCCGTTACGCGTGCCCGAAGCTGCGTGACTGTGGTCGGAAGCGTGGAGACGTTTCGCGGCATGATACGGAACGAACGGCAAATGATGCGCTACAGCGGGCTGAAAGAACGGCTCGCGGAAGTCTTGTAACCGGAAAATGCAACTTCGGGTACGTCCGAAGCGGTAGACTGCACCCGCCTGAGGATCAACGAAACAGAAGGAAGCGCCCGCTGACGGATGAGCAGAAACGTCCGAAGCGGTAGACTGCACCCGCCTGAGAATCAACGAAACAGGGGCAGAATGAGCAGGAGAGTATGAAGGATACGAATAACGGAAAGAAAGCGGTTTGGAAGCGGATCGGCGAAACGATCGCCGAATGGATCTGGCCCAGACGCTGTCCCGTTTGTTTCGACATAGTGTCGAAATCCGGAAATCTCCACAACGGTCTGTGCTGCAACAACTGTTATCCGAAGATCCGCTTCGTCGGCGGGGCCACGTGCCTAAAGTGCGGGGCCATGCTGATCCGCGAGGAGGATGAATACTGCCCCGAGTGTCGTGCGAAGGAACGGAATTTCGTGCAGGGCATCGCGCTGATGGACTATACCTGTGAAGCCGCAGCGCACCTGCTTTGGAAATTGAAGTACGAAAACGGCCGGGAGTTCGCGGATTTTCTGACCGAAGAAATGGTATCCCGTTACGGCGGACGTATCCGAAACTGGCAGGCGGAGGTGATCCTGCCGGTGCCGATCCATAAGAGCAAAAAGCGGGAGAGAGGTTACAATCAGGCAGAGGTTTTGGCAAAAAAACTCGGGATGAGTCTGGAGATCCCCGTGGATCCGAAAGCATTGACCCGGGTGAAGAAAACGGTGGCACAGAAGAAGTTAAACCTGCAGGAGCGGCTGGATAATCTGCAGGGAGCATTTGCCGCCACAGACCGCGCGGCCGGATACCGGCGCGTGATCTTACTTGATGATATTTTTACAACCGGAAGCACGGCCCATGTGTGCGCTGCGCAGCTTATAAAGGCGGGCGTACAGGAAGTGTACCTGGTGAATTACAGTATAGGAAGAAGCGTCGGATCCCGGGCGGGTCTCGGCGCAGGAGGAGAAAATGATAGAGGAAAAGATAACCCCGAAGGTGGCAGACGCCTTAAAGGTAAGTGGGATCGAGGCCGGTGATATCTTAGCATCGAGTCCGTTAGACTTATCCTTTGAGGCGGAGTATCTGGACGGGTATTTGGTTCTGACAAAAACAAAACTGGCGCTGGCCCTCTACGACAAGCGCGTGGAAGAAGTGCGCGTTTTTAAGGGGTATGCGCCGAAAAAAAAGAAAAAGAAGATCGAGCAGACGCCGGTCGAATCTGACGTAAAGGTGGCGGTCTGGGATCGCGAGAAGATCAGCGATCTTAGGATGGAGCATCAGGTGGCGACGAATGTGCTGGTGGCGACGATCGGGGGCGAGTACGTGCAGATCTGCGCATTTACCAACCTGTACATGAGCAGCATGAACCACCTGCTCAAAGTGTACGAAAATCCGGAGCAGGCACTGAAGAAAGCGGGGGAGCAGGAGGAAGATCCCGAACTGTTCTGTCCCATCTGCCACACGAAATACCCGGATCCGAAGCGGAAGATCTGTCCGAACTGCATGAGCAAAAAGTCGATCTTCGTGCGTGCTCTGAAGTATTTCACGAAGTATAAACTGGCTTTGATTGTCATGTTCGCTGGCTTCGGCCTGTCCGCAGCCATCGGCCTGATCTGGCCGTACTTCACCGGTTCGATCCTGTATGGTCAGGTGCTCGAGAAAAAAGAAGTTCCGGTCTTTGATTTCCTGGGACTTTCCGGTAAGCATACGATGCTTTTGATCGCATTGGTCATCACTTTGCTCGGTTCCCGATTACTCAATATGTTGAACAGCATGGTGCACGGCATCGTGTCGTCGTTCATCGTCGTGCGGTCGGTCCTGACCATGAAGAAGGATGTGTTTGCCTCCATGGAGAGACTCTCCATGCGTTTCTACACATCGAAGCAGACCGGTACGCTGATGACGCGCTGCCTGCGTGACGCCGAGCGTATCAGCGGATTTTTCCTGGACGGCGCTCCGGGACTCATTGTGAACTCGATCTCGATCATCATCACATTCGTGGTCATTTACCGCATGAACTGGCAGATGTCGATCGTGGCGTCGATCCTGCTGCCGCTTCTGGTCATTATGTCGGTGAAGTTAAAGCCCGGCCTTTGGATCCTGAACGGACGCCGCCACCGTGCGGAGAGCTCTGTCAACAGCCGGGTCAATGATAACCTGACCGGTGCGCGTGTCGTTCGTGCCTTCGGTCAGGAGGAGCCCGAGACGTCACGTTTCGAGGCACCGAACGAGTACCTGCGTGATGCAGAAGTACGTATCGTTAAATACAACAACCGTTTTACACTTTTATACGAATTGATCCAACAGGTATCCAGTATCTGGGTATGGGTCCTGGGTTCGTTCATGGTACTGAATGTGAAGAGCATGAGCTACGGCGACCTGATCACCTTCGTCGGCTATGTCGGCCAGATGAACGGCCCGCTGCAGTCCTTCTCCTGGATGTTCCGCAGCTGGTCGGATTCGATCAATGCGGCGCAGCGTATGTTCGAGATCATCGATGCGGTGCCGGAAGTCCGTGAGGATGCAAATCCGATCCCGCTCACGAACCCTCGTGGTGAGATCGTGATCCGAGACATGAGCTTCGGCTACGATTCGAACCGCCCGATCTTAAAGAAGATCAACCTGCACGTGAAGCCCGGCGAGATGCTGGGTATCGTGGGACGGTCCGGCGCAGGAAAGACGACTCTCGTTTCGCTGTTATCCCGTTTGTACGACGTGGATGACGGAAGCATCGAGGTCGACGGCATCAACGTTAAGAAGCTTTCCTTTAAGGACCTGCGGCGCAACATTGCCATGGTTTCCCAGGAGACCTATATTTTCATGGGTTCCGTTTTGGACAATATTGCCTATGCCCGCGAGGGCGTGTCCCGCTTAGAGGTCATCGAGGCGGCGAAGCTGGCCGGCGCGCACGATTTTATTTCGAAGATGCCGGATGGCTACGACACCATCATCGGTTCCGCGGGCCGTCAGCTTTCGGGCGGAGAGCGGCAGCGTATATCCATTGCCCGCGCCATCGTTGCAAACCCGAAGATCCTGATCTTAGATGAGGCGACCGCCAGCGTGGATACCGAGACGGAGAAGATCATCCAGAGTTCGCTGAACCGTTTGATCCAGGGCAGAACGACGCTCTCCATCGCGCACCGTTTGTCGACGCTGCGTGACGCGAAGCACCTGATCGTTATCGAGAACGGGCGTATCGAGGAGGAAGGAAGCCGCGAAGAGCTGGACGCACTCGGCGGCATTTACCACAAATTAAGCACACTGCAGACGCAGTCCCTGGCACTGAAGGAACTGGAGCAGGAGTAGCGCTTGGAGGATAAAATGAGTAAAGAAACGATAGATAGAAAGAATGTCGGCGTGTCGCAGGAGGCCGTGGATCAGATGATCACCACGCGCCTGCTCACGGACGACAACGTGAAGTTCACGAAGACGGAGGGCGGGTTTCTGAGCCTTAAGAGTGACGGAAAGGAATATGCACGCGTGAAGGTGCTGCGCCTGTTCCCGTTTACCGATCCGGAGCGTTACATCTCCGTTCGTGACCATAACGATAAGGACCGCGAGATCGGCGTGATCGAGGAACTGTCCGCGATGTCGAAGGAGACACAGGACCTGATCCACGAGCAGCTGGCCCTGTATTACTTCACACCGCAGATCACGAAGATCTACAGCATCAAGGACGAGTACGGCTATGCGTATTTCCACGTGATGACCGACGCCGGCGAATGCAAATTCGCCATCAACATGGGCGCCAGCGCCGTGGTACGTCTGTCCGAAACGCGTCTGCTGATCACCGATCTGGACGAAAACCGCTTCGAGATCCGCGACGTGACCAAACTGACACAGAAAGAACAGAGAAGGTTAGACCTGTTCATGTGACATGATACAAGGCTCGAAAAGTACCGGACGCGTATGCTTGCATACGAAGGACGGACCTTGAGAGCCGAACAAACATGAGCCATACCGGTTTCCGAAGGAAAGCGAAATGTATGGCGAATGTTTGTAGGATTTCGGGAGCGCGAAGCGCGGAGAAATCCGTAGTATCATATACAGAAAAAAAGGAGTTTATATGGAGCTAAAATACGATATCCCCGCTCTAAGTGCATTGCCCTTAGAGCAAGGGGAGGAGTTATATTATTGCGTGCCGTATGACGTCTCGCAGGAGGAACGCAGCTGGATCACCGACGGGTATCTGGCGGTGAGTTCGAAGCGGGTGTTCGTCCTGCGTGGATCGAAGGTCGAGGCGACCTATACGATCAGCGAGATGAAGCATACGAAGGCCGAGGTGACCATCGGCGGCGGAATGCTCGTTACGACGATCGACGGCGCGCAGCATTTCATTGTGCGCTATTCCGCGAAGCACCGTACACGGTTCGCTTATATGGCGCGAGGTATCAACATTTTGAGTAAGGGCCGTACCGAGAAGGTGGAGAGCCACGAACGCGAGACCGTATGTCCGAAGTGCGGACGTGCGCTCACGGAGTCCGGCATGTGCCCGAAGTGCGACAAAAAAGGCGGCTTCTTCCACGATTTCAAGGAGATGGTAACCCCGTACAAATGGCAGATCGTGCGGATCACGTTCGTGATGATCCTGGCCTCAGTCGTGACGCTATTAAACCCGCATTTGCAGGGAAAACTGATCGATGACGTTTTCAAGAGTGAAGACGGCACCATGGGAAAGGCGCTGCTGTTCCTGGCCGGCATGTTCCTGCTCGGCGCGGGCATCGTCGTGATCAATGTGCTGAAGACGTACCTCTGTACGCTGCTGGGCACGCAGATCGCAAAGGATGTGCGTAAGAAGCTGTTTGACAAACTGCAGGTTTTATCCGTGCAGTTCATCAACGACCGCCGTCCCGGCGAACTGATGGAGCGAGTAGTCTACGACACGGGCAATATAAAACAATTCATGCAGAATACGTTCTGCAACCTGTTTACGGTGGCGTTTATCTTTTTCCTGGATGTGATCTTCATGCTGGCCATGAACTGGAAGCTGGCGTTGCTCGCATTTTCCAGTGCGCCGTTCGGCGTCTGGTTCACACTGAAATTCCGTAAGAACATTCACCGCAGATATCACTTGCAGTGGATGAAGAACGACGACGTCAGCAGTAACCTGCAGGATGTTATCTCCGGTATGCGTGTCGTGAAGACCTACGGAAAGGAAGCGAAAGAGAAGGAAAAATTCGACAATCTGGCGGAGCAGTTCTCTAAAGTATCGTTCAGCAACGAGCGTTTCTGGTGCCTGTTCAACCCGGTCATCCATTTCATTATGGGCTTCGGTATTTTCTTCGTGCTGCTGTATGGCGGCATGCAGGTGCTCGACGCGAAGATGTCGGCCGGCGACCTGTTCAAATTCGTGACCTACACGAACATGCTGTACCAGTACATCCAGTGGATGACTTCGATGCCGCGTGAACTTACGGGTCTGGTCGCAAGTATGGAGCGTATCAACGACGTTATGATGCAGGAGGCGCGCATCCGCGACGACGAAAACGCAGTCGCGCACGACATCGAGGGCGATGTGGAATTCCGCCACGCATCCTTCGGTTACAAGTCCTACGAGCCTGTGCTCGAGGACATCAACCTGAAGGTGAAGAAGGGCGAAATGATCGGTATCGTCGGCCCTTCGGGCGCCGGCAAATCCACGCTCATCAACCTGCTCATGCGCCTGTATGAGATCGACGACGGCGAGCTGTTCATCGACGGAATCCCGTTAAAGGAGATCCAGAACGATTATTACCATGCGCAGCTGGGCGTGGTGCTGCAGGAGACCTTCCTGTTCACCGGAACCATTTTGAGCAACATTCGTTTCGCGAAGCCGAACGCGACCTATGACGAAGTCGTTCGTGCTGCGAAACTGGCCAATGCACACGATTTCATCTCGAAGATGCCGGATGGCTACAACACCTACGTCGGCGAGAAGGGCATGACGCTTTCGGGCGGCGAACGCCAGCGTATCGCCATAGCCCGTGCGATCCTGAAACAGCCGAGCCTGCTGATCCTGGATGAGGCGACGGCGAGTCTGGACACCGAGAGCGAGTTCCTGATCCAGCAGGCGTTAGAGCGCCTGACTCAGGGCCGGACGACATTTGCCATCGCGCACCGTCTGTCTACATTGAAGAATGCCGACCGCCTTCTGGTCATCGACGACCACACGATCGCCGAGATCGGAACGCACGAAGAACTCGTTGCGAAGAAGGGCATCTACTACCGCCTGGTAAAGGCGCAGCTGGAGATGCAGGCGCAGGCCGGCGCATAAAGCGTGACTTGCGTTACACGGGGGACGGTTCTTTTTGTCACCGTGACAAAAAGAACCGTCCCCACTGTCACATTTTTGTGCACAAAACATCAGTGAAGATTTCGCGAAAACCGCGATTTCCACTTGTATATTTGACTCTCTTATATTAAAATAGTAATATCTGTTTGGATACTACCATTTTGAGAAAGGGAGTCAATTTCATATGAAGGAAATGCCGAATGTTGTAAGAACAGCGAGCGGTGCTTGCTGGGAACATGTCTTTGAACGCTTCAGCGCTGTGTGCTATGTGCCGGAGAACGACAAAGACGACAAATTGCTGAATTACGGTTTTATCGCGCCGTATCTGCTCGTGTTTACCGAGACGAAGTTCGGTTTCGACCAGGCGGAGCGGTTTGCGAAGGAACGCGGCTTCTTCGAATTGGCGCAGGATTTTGCGACGAGCATCGTGTATATCTATCCGACCACGCCCGGCGGGTGGAAGGATGCCGATCCGCAGATCTTTGACGAGATCCTGGAGAATTCACGCATCAACCAATATTACAAAGACGGTGTGGCGGAGTGTTGGAACCGCTTCACGCATCAGCTGGATGACTATCACATCCGCGGCGCATTGTTCCGCACGAACCTGTACGGTTACGGCGCGTCTGCTGATTTTATCGCAAAGAACTATCTGAAGCACTTTAAGGGGCATGGTCTGTGGTTTGACGGTGCGGACAGCGCCGCCGTGACCTGCATCCTGGAGCGCCTTTCCGTGACGCCGGATGTGCAGGCGGACGACATTCCCGTGATCTCCGTTGCTAACTCCGACGCGGTCAATGCGATCCTGAAGGAAAAGGTGAAATACCTTCGCATCGAAGAAAAGCAGGATGTTCGCGCGGACTTCTATGCATTTTCCCGGAAATTCCGGAGAATGCTGGGTGAGCTCGAACTGGATCCGGATCTTGAGTCCGAGGGCATGGTGATCGAGCCCGGCAGCGAGACGCTTCCGACATCGAAGGATAACAACGGCGATGACAAGGGAACGGCCGAGCATCGCGTAGGCTACTTCGCGTTCTACAACAAGGGCATCTTCGACAAAGGGCCGGCGCCCCTGTTGCTGGTATTCCACGGCGGCGGCGACAGCGCGTTCTACATCTCGTATGTATCCGGCTGGGCAAACATTGCCCACAGACACGATTTCCTGCTGGTGGCGATCGAGCATCACTTAAACAGCACGGCGACCGAGATGACCGACCTGATCGAGCGTCTGAAGAAGAAATATAACATTGACACGACCCGTATCTACTGCAGCGGTTTCTCGATGGGCGGCTGCAAGAGCTGGGATTTCATCGCGGAGCATCCGTCGTATCTGGCCGCAGCTGCGCCCATGGACGCGACGTTTGAGATGGGCATCAATGTGTTCGGCCAGCCTTCCCCATACGAACTGAACACGACCGTTCCGGTTCCGTGTTTCTATGCGGGCGGAGAGGAGACGCCGCTTCCGGAGCTGCCGTTCCAGGCGCAGAAATGTCTGGACCGCATCCAGTACATCCTGAAGCTGAACGGCGCGGTGAAGACCGACGACGTTACGTTGGAAGAGAAAGAGAACTGGGAAAATAAAATCTGGGGCGTAAACGGGGACGAAACCGTGAAGACCTTCGATCTAAGCCGCAAGGCGACACTTACGATCGAACTGTTTAAGCGAGAGGACGGTAAGTGCTACAACGCGCTGGCCAGCGTCAGCGGCCAGGGACATGAATGCCGGGAGCATACCTGCGAAAACGCCTGGAGATTTATGAGCTGCTTTAAGAGACTTCCGGACGGCAGCATCGAAGGCGGCGAATACGAGACCATCAAAGGTTGCTTTACGGAGTGATCTTCAAAAATGTAAATCTATTACTAAGACAGGAGACATAATATGAATAGCAGAGAATGGATCGAAGGCGGCAACGGACGCCTCGGTATCGAACTTGGTTCCACCCGTATCAAAGCTGTGCTTTTGGGCGCAGATAAGGCACCCATCGCATCGGGCAGCCATGAGTGGGAGAACCGCTTGGAAAACGGCGTTTGGACCTATACCTTAGAGGACGTTTGGCAGGGTATGCAGAGTGCCTATGCTGACCTGAATAAAGACGTGCAGAAGCAGTACGGCGTGACCATTAAGAAACTGGCCGGCGTCGGCATCAGCGCCATGATGCACGGCTATCTGGTATTTGATGAAAACAACAAACTCCTGGCGCCGTTCCGCACCTGGAGAAATACGATGACGCAGGAGGCTTCCGCTCAGCTTACGGAAGCGTTTGCGTATCCGATCCCGCAGCGGTGGAGCATTGCCCACCTCTGGCAGGCCATCTTAAACGGCGAGACGCATACGAAGGACATCCGCTTCATGACGGATCTGGACGGCTATGTACACTACATGCTGACCGGACAGAAGGTTCTGGGCGTCGGCGCGGCTTCCGGTGTATTCCCCATCGATTCGAAGACCTGCGATTACCGCACGGATCTGATGGCTACCTTTGATAAACTCGCGCAGGCGAAGGGCTTTACACAGCCCATTGCATCCCTGCTTCCGAAGGTGCTGTGCGCCGGCGAGAACGCAGGTACGCTGACGAAAGAAGGCGCAGCGCTTCTGGATCCGACCGGGGCTCTCGAGGCGGGCGCGGTATTCTGCCCTCCGGAGGGCGACGCAGGCACCGGTATGGTCGCTACGAATTCCGTTCGTCCGACCACGGCCAATGTTTCCGCGGGTACCTCTGTTTTCGCTATGGTCGTTCTGGAGCAGGATCTCAAGAAGGTGCACTCCGAGATCGACCTCGTAACGACACCGTCCGGCGATACCGTTGCGATGGTACACTGCAACAACTGTACTTCCGACTTAAACGCCTGGGTCGGCCTCTTTGGTGAGTTCGCGAAGCTGACGGGCCAGAGCCTGTCCGCGGATGAACTCTACGGAAGCCTGTACCGCAAGGCGATGGAAGGCGACGCCGACTGCGGCGGCCTTCTGGCATACAACTATTTCTCCGGCGAGCATGTAACGGACATGGAGCAGGGACGCCCGTTGTTCGTCCGCACACCGGATGCTAAGTTTACATTGGCCAATTTCATGCGCACCCACCTGTACGCATCCCTGGCTACCCTGAAGATGGGCCTGGACATCCTGTCGAAAGAGGAGCAGGTCCGCATTACCAGTGTGTTGGGACACGGCGGCCTGTTTAAGACCGAGGGCGTGGGCCAGCAGATCCTGGCAGACGCGATCGGCGCTCCGGTCTCTGTTATGCAGGGAACGGCCGGCGAGGGCGGCGCTTACGGTATCGCGCTCCTGGCGGATTATACCGTATGTAAGAAGGATGGCCAGAGTCTGTCTGACTACCTGGAGCAGGAGATCTTCGCTGACGTTACGAAGAAGACCTGTGACGCGGACGCTGCAGGCAGCGCGGGATTTGCCGCATATACCGAGCGCTACCGTAAGGGACTCGCGATCGAAAAGACAGCGACGGAAAACCTGTAAGCCGTTGACGAATACAAAGCCGCAGCCGGTCACCGCTTTTGACGGCGGTCGCTGCGGCTTTCATTTTCCTACTATGTGGTTAATGAACAGAAAGGAGGCACCATGAACGGGAGAGAAGCGAGCCCGCAGGAGGCGGTTTACCTGAAAAAGAAATACCTTCGGCAGACCCTCGTCATGGGGCTTTTCTGCCTGGTCTCTGCCGGGTTGGCGGTCTGGCAGTGCATACGTATCGTGCAGGCGATCCGGGCGGATGCAGGCTGGGGATACATTTGCTATTACGCCTTTCTGCTGCTGGTGAACCTGGCTTTTATCGGTTACATGGGCATCTTTCATGTCCGGGGCGAATACCGTCGCTACCGATGTGTGAAAAAGGGAAGAATCCGTATCATTGAAAATGCTGTTGATCGAAGCGGGGCGGACCGCGGACCCGATGGGAAAGGATTGATCAGCACACGCCTGCTGGTGGATTTTCCGTACGATAAAGATCTGGGCCTGGAGTGGATCGAACCGCGATCGTAAAAGACGAGGCTTTTTTGAGAAAATTCGTGCATTTTCCGCCATTTTGTAGTATAATACATAGCAGAAGCTTTACAGAACGAAAATTGAGTTAAGGATCACAGAGACACTAAGGGGGAAGCCTATGGAGACCCGCGAAACGAGAAAGAGAAAAGTAGCTGTATTTGTCAACGGATGGAATGCCGAGAACGTTCAGAGGTATCTTACGGGACTGTCTGAGAATACTCCGGCTGAAACGATCGACTATTATGTTTTTGTAAGCTACGGAATTTATTCCTCCACGGACGTGGAGTTAAAAAGTCTGTGTACCATTTACGATCTTCCGGATCTGAAGACGTTTGATGCTGCCATTATGTTCGTGCCCGGACTGAATTTCACGGATGTGATCAATCATTTGCTGGAGCGCCTGGAGAACTCCGGGATTCCGGTGATCATCGTCGGCATGCAGCATCCCGGATTTTATAATATCGGTATCAATAACTATTCCGGAATGCGCCAGCTCTGCGACCATATCATCGAAGAGCACGGCGCCCGCGATATCATGTTTATAGCGGGATCACGCGAGAACGAGGATTCCAACAATCGCCTCATTGCCCTGAAGGACTCCATGTATGCGCATGGACTGACGTTCTCCGATTCGAATGTTTACTATTCGAACTGGGAAGTGGGACAGATCTTGTATGAATTTGCGAACCGCATCCGCAGAGGAGATAAACTCCCGGATGCGTTCGTCTGCGCGAACGACCAGCTGGCGGAGACCATCAGCTATGTCCTTTCGGACAATGAGATCGCTCCGGAAAAGGTCATCGTCACGGGGTTTGATTACACAGAGGAGAGCCAGAGTTTTTATCCCTCCATCGCCACGGTGGATCAGTGCTACAACGAGGTCGGCGAAAAGACGGTGGAGGTGCTGACTTCGATCTTTACGGGGCAGGAGGCACCGAAAGAGATCCTGGTAAGCTGCCGTTTCCGCCCCGGCGAGAGTTGTGGCTGCAAGGATTGCCGCAAGGATGACGAGCGCCGACGGATGCTGGGCCGCAACAGTCCCCGGAAATCCATGATCTTCGATGTTACGGACGGTCGTTTCCATGCGATGGAGAATGACATTATCCAGGCGGCGGATTACGATGATATGAAACTGAAACTGCGACGTTTGTTCCATTTTTCGAACGGGCAGGAAGGCGATACCTTCTATATTATGTTGGATCCGCATATCGTTGATTTCTCCCTGACCGAACTGGTGGATCATCCGAAGTACCGTTTTTCGGATGTCATGGATACCATCGTGGCGAAGCGGGACAGCAAGGCCATCGAGGCCGGCGTCATCCCGACGTCGCAGCTGTTTCCGGATGATCCGTCCACCGGAAAGAACCACGTTTATTTCTTCATTCCGATCTTCTATGACAGTTTTGTCTGCGGATACATAGCCGTCGCCGACCGGATCAACTGGATCACGGAAAAATATTTCCAGCTGTGCCAGAACCGTTTCAACCGTGCGCTGGTATCGTATCGGCGTAACATGCAGCTCACTGCGCTGAATGCGAAGCTTTCCATGTTGATGGAAAAAGACTCCCTGACGTTTGTTAAGAACCGTACGGCCTACGACCGGTATGTAAAGCAGTTGGAGTCTACGATGCTTTCCGGTGATTTCGATCCGTTTGCCGTGGCCTGCTTCGATATCAACTATCTGAAGCAGGTGAACGACGCTTTAGGTCATGAAGCGGGAGATGAATACATCCGCAAATGCTGTAAGCTTATCTGTAATACATTTAAGCACAGTCCGGTGTTCCGCATCGGCGGCGATGAATTCATCGCCATCGCGGTACACGATGACTACACCCTGCGGTATGAACTTTTAAACGGGATGCGTGAACGCATGGCGGAGCTCAATGCGAACCCCGATTTTTCACCCATTGACCGACTGTCTATCGCTTCCGGTATGGCCGACTGCTTCGAGCACATGGGCGATGATTACAGTGCAATCTTTCGGCGCGCCGACACCCGCATGTATGAAAACAAGCGGCAGATGAAGGGCGAGGACTGAGTAACGATTCCTTTTTGGATAACCGTGATATTTGCGGGCGACCGGATGCGGCCGCCCGCGAAAACTGTTCGGGGTGAGGCTAGGCTATGGACATATGGAATTATTTATCCGCTGTTTTTATCGGAAGCGCTGTGGTGCTGATCGTATACTCGGCGATCCGGTGGGTCGGCGTTTTGGGCGCAGACCGGGACCATGAAGAAATGAGAAAGAAATCTTACGGAACCAAACAGCCGCGGTGAAACGTCTGCGGCTGTGAAAAGATAAAAAAAGAAAAAGAAAGTGCTTGACATTGGGAAAAGGCCGTGATATAGTATTAGGGCATATGGAAGAGATCAGGTCTTTTTTTTATGCATAAATTTACGGGCGGTCGGTACACCATCCGTAGAAAAACAGAAGAAAAGAACTGGTCAACTGCTAACGGTTCGGGTGTCGATGGAAAGTGCTTTTTTCCCGAAAAAGAGCCCTGTCCTTTGACACTTGGACCACCTAAATCAAGAATTGGAGGTGGAGATCATGCGTGTTAAGATCACACTGGAGTGCACAGACTGCAAACAGCGTAACTACAACCTGATGAAGGATAAGAAAGCTCATCCGGAACGTATGGAAACCAAGAAGTATTGTAAGTTCTGCAAGAAGCACACGATGCACAAGGAAACAAAGTAGTCATCATTGACCACAGCACCGGCTGTCTCAGACAGAAGATAGGAGTAATTATGAAGAAAGGTTTCTTCAAAGGCGTAAAGGCCGAATTCTCGAAGATCCTTTGGCCTAAGAAAGAAGACGTGGCTAAGGAAACCGTTGCGGTAGTTGCTGTATCCGCTGCGACCGGCGCGCTCATTTTTCTGGCCGATGCTATGTTTAAGTTTATCATTTACGTGATTTCTTAACGGAGAGGGACGGGAAGTATGGCTAATTATGACGGAAAACCGCATTGGTATGTGGTTCATACATACTCCGGATATGAGAACAAGGTAAAGGTCGACATCGAGAAGACCATCGAGAACCGTAACCTTCAGGACCAGATCCTGGATGTGCAGGTTCCCATGATGACCGAGTTCGAACTCAAGAACGGAGAGAAGCGTCAGGTCCAGAGAAAAATTTTCCCCGGTTACGTGCTGCTTCATATGTGCATGAATGACGATACCTGGTATGTGGTTCGCAATACCAGAGGCGTTACCGGATTTGTCGGCCCGGGATCTAAACCGGTTCCTCTTTCTGAGGAGGAGGTCGCTAAACTCGGGATGTATCCGCCGGATACGACCGTGCCGTTCGAAGTCGGCGACATGGTACGCGTTATTGCAGGACCTTGGGCTGATACCGTCAGCGATATCAAGAGTATCAATACCGGTAAACAGCGTATTACGATCAATGTTGAAATGTTCGGCCGTGAAACCGCGGTAGAACTCAGCTTTACAGATGTAAAGAAACTTTAATTGGGGCATTCGTTTTGACCGCCCCGTGGGAGGGACATTCCCGCAATCACCACATTTTATTCAGGAGGTGCCACCATGGCAAAAAAAGTTACAGGTTACATTAAGTTACAGATCCCCGCAGCAAAGGCTACACCGGCTCCGCCCGTTGGTCCTGCTCTGGGTCAGCATGGTGTTAACATCGTGCAGTTCACGAAGGAATTCAACGCCAGAACCGCCGATCAGGCAGGCATGATCATTCCTGTAGTTATTACCGTATATGCGGACAGAAGCTTCAGCTTCATCACCAAGACTCCGCCTGCAGCTGTTCTTCTTAAGAAGGCTTGCAAGATCGAGTCCGGTTCCGCTAAGTCCAACAAGATCAAGGTTGCTACCATTTCCAAGGCTGAGCTTCAGAAGATCGCTGAGCTCAAGATGCCGGATCTGAACGCAGCAAGTGTTGAAGCAGCGATGAGCATGATCGCGGGTACCGCGCGCAGCATGGGCATCACAGTACAGGATTAATTTACAGAAATGACACGTGGGAGGGACATTCCCGCAAATACCACTAGGAGGTTTTCATCATGAAAAGAGGAAAGAAATACATTGAGGCTGCGAAACTGGTAGATCGTACTACACAGTATGACGTAGCTGACGCGATCGCATTAGTTAAGAAGGCATCTACCGCTAAGTTCGACGAGACGGTAGAGGTTCATGTTCGTACGGGCTGTGACGGACGTCACGCAGATCAGCAGATCCGTGGCGCTGTTGTTCTCCCTCACGGAACCGGTAAGAAGGTTCGTATCCTTGTATTCGCAAAGGGCGATAAGGCAGACGAGGCTACCGCAGCAGGCGCTGATTACGTAGGAGCTGAGGAACTCATTCCGAAGATCCAGAACGAAGGCTGGTTGGATTTCGACGTTGTAGTTGCTACACCGAACATGATGGGTGTTGTCGGCCGTCTGGGTCGTGTTCTCGGACCGAAGGGTCTCATGCCCAACCCGAAGGCAGGCACCGTAACCATGGATATCGCTAAAGCGGTCAATGAAATTAAAGCAGGTAAGATCGAATACCGTCTGGACAAGTCCAACATCGTACATGTTCCGGTTGGTAAGGTATCTTTCTCTGAGGAGCAGTTAGCAGACAACTTCCAGGCAATTATGGACGCGATCATCAAGGCTAAGCCTGCCGCTGTTAAGGGCCAGTACCTGAAGAGCGTTACCATCGCTTCCACCATGGGACCGGGCGTTAAGCTCAACCCGATCAAACTTATGAACTAATCGGTTCATCCGATATCCTATGGCTGCCGCAAGTGTCAACTTGCGGCAGTTTTTTTAATATCAGTGCTTGACTCTTTTGTGCCCGTATGATATACTGTTCGTACAAAGAGACAATTCTGATTGAATTATCTAACGAATTATTCCGGAAGGAGTGAGAGCCATGATTGATTTGTATAAAAAGTTCTACCCACTGAAAGGCGACGAGTCTGCCAGACGTATTATTTCCGAGAACGCCGTAGATATTATTAAGCTCATTCAGAACCGGACCGAACAGTATCATGAACGTGTAAATGAACTGAATTATCTTGAAGTTCGCGCCCTGGCTTATCAGCAGAAAGGTAAGCAGAAGAAGTATGATAAGATCATGGCGGAACTGAAGGAGAAGCAGGAGAGACGTAAAGAACTCGATATCGTTTATCGTGAACTGAACCAGTACGGCGATAAGATGTTCAACCGAAAATATAAGTTCACCATGGAGGACGGCAACCGCCTGATCGAACTTTTGGATCAGACAAATCCCAAGTCTAAAAATTATCGTGGATAAGAAATTGGAAAGTTTTCCGCAGCGCGGAAAACTTTTCGTTTATTCTGAAGAAGAGGCAAACCATGCAGGAAAGCAATCGTTTTACCGAAGAGATCCTCGAGCGGATCAACGGCGCAGAAGCCATCGCGTGTGACCGGCCGGGGCTGAACATTTCGACCTCGGATTCCCCGGTGTACGTACTTTGTGACGCCCGGTTTTCCGAGGCCCGTATCTTTCGATCGATCCCTATTGCGACGAGGGAGACGAAGAGCGGGCTCTATCTGCATTCCAATCCCGAAGATCCGACGTTTTCCGAGACTTTTTCAAAGGTAATGAATGAAACGCTGAGCCCGGAAACGATCCGGTAGGAGAAGGAGCGGGTGCGGCAGATGGCCGCCGACCTGAAGACCTCTGAGGGACGGCGCAGGATCGGCCGCGGTTTTTTGAATGAGATCGCCGACCGTGACTTTCGGAAGATGGTCGGCAACGCGGGGGCACTGTTCTATTCGCAGCAGCGCGAAAACCTGCAGAAGCATATTCGGGACAATGCTCCGATCTTCGTCGGCCTTCCCATCGGTTTTCGCAGCCTCGAGATCCGGTCGGAATCGGGCGATGTCGAGATCTACACAGGCCCCGGCGCAGGACGTGAGAAATCCATTCGCTATGTCAGTATTCGAACCATCCGCGGGGATATCACCTGGTATGGTGAGAAACGGGCGGACGAAGCGTTACCGCGCATTCAGGATATCACACTGACCACGACGAAGGCGGATATCCGGATTTCGGATGTCTATGCGTATTATCTCGCGGTACGTACGCTTTCGGGCGACTGCGCGCTGGATAACATTTCGTGTGATGATCTGGCGGTCTCGGTGCTTCGCACCGGAGATGCTACAATGAAGCAGATCCTCGGAAAGAAACTGAGCCTGATCAAAAAAAGCGGCGATGCAGTCCTGGAGGACGTGGCTGTAAAGACATTGTCCGCGGATCTGGACCGTGCGGACCTGCGTGCTAAGCGCATCCGGGCCGAACGGATGAAGTTTACTTCCTCCCGCGGGGATATCGACGTGTCGGTCGACGGAAATACCAAAGCCGTGTTTCAGAGCGGACGCGGAGATATAACGATCGATCTGGAGAACGGATATAAAGGTTTTACGGCGAAACTCGAAGGCCGTATGCACGGCGGCGAGGCACTGGAAACGGAAGTGGCCTACGGACGCTATAAGAAGCGCTTCCGGGGGGATCAGAAGATCGCCTGCAATGAAAAGAAATCATCCTTTGAGATCACTGGAGGGGATGTGATCCGGATCACCGGAAGCATCCCGGCTGCAAGGAGAAAACCAGATGAAGGAACTGAAACGGCAGATTAAAGAAAGACAGTTTGCACGTGTCTACCTGCTATACGGCGAAGAAAGCTATCTGAGGAACTATTACTCGAAGCTTCTGATGGAAGCCGTCACGCAGGAAGATACGATGAACAGCGCGACTTTTTCGGAAAGTGACATTGACCTGGCGGCGTTTCGGGATTTCGTGGAAACGATGCCGTTTTTCGCCGATTACCGATTTGCGCTGGTGCGGGACTCCGGGTTGTTTACCAAGTCTGCCGACGACTGGGCGCAGGTGATCGCAAACCTGCCGGAGACGGCCGTGGTCGTGTTCAATGAAGAAAAGGCGGATAAACGCACGAAACTGTACAAGGCCGTCGAAAAGGCCGGTCGTGTCGTCGAGATGAAAAAACCGTCGGAAGAGGAGCTGATGACCTGGGTCCTGGGACGATGCAAAGCGAACAACCTGAAGATCACCCGTACGGCGGCCGAAGAGTTCGTCATGCGGACCTCGGATAACATGGAAAACATGATCAGTGAGTTCGATAAGCTGGCGGCCTATGTGGCCGAAACCGGCGAGATTCGGATCGAAGATGTTCAGGCGGTCACGACGCTTTGGATCCAAAACCGAATCTTCCAGATGATGGACGCGATGGCGGAAGGACGTGAAAAGAGCGCGCTCTCTATGTATTACGACCTGTTGGCTCTGAAGGAACCTCCCATGCGCATTTTGTTCATGGTCGGAAAACTGATCCGCCAGCTGCTGCAGGTGAAGCAGCTGCAGAAAGCAGGGACGGGCGCGGACGCGATCGCAGGGCAGTTGCGGGTACGTCCGTTTGTAGCAAAGAAACTGATGGGTCAGGGCAGGCGTTTTACCGAGCAGCAGCTTTCGGACTATGCAAAAATGTGCATGGAGATGGAATATGCGGTCAAAAAAGGAGATCTGGCCGATAAACTCGGAGCGGAGCTGGCTTTTGTGAAGATCGCGCGGAGAGGGTAGACGGCGCGGCTTTTCCGGGACGGGACAGCGCTTTCTATGCCGAAAGGTGCCGAAAAACGGTGAATGCGGGCACAGATGCGCATTTTCCGTAAAAAATCTAAAAAAGTGCTTGACTTTCACAGGCGGTTCGCGTATATTTATTGAGTATGCGTCGTATTTCGTGTCTCAATAGATAGGACGCATAAAACGCCCGGTATGAGAGAAAGATTTCACTCTCCTTTTGATCGTACTGAATCGTATGAATGATATGGAGGTGCCATAATGGCAAACATTAAATCCGCAAAGAAGCGTATTGACGTTATCAAGACCAGAACCGAACGCAACAAGGCGATCAAGTCTAAGGTAAAGACCTACATCAAGAAGGTAGATGCCGCTGTTGCAGCAGGTGATAAGGCCGTAGCTTCTGCAGCGCTGAAGGATGCGATCTCTGAGATCTCCAAAGCGCAGAGCAAGGGCGTATACCACAGAAATACCGCTTCCCGCAAGATTTCCCGTTTGACGGTTGCCGTAAACGGTATTGCTTAATTGCAAGAATTTTAAGTATTTGCGGCCTTTCGGGCCGAAACAAATAGGGCCGACACAGACTAACCCACTGTGCCGGCTTTTTTGTATGCCCGAATCGGGGGGAATCCGGTGCGGAGTTGTGAATGAAACCGTATAAAATGCGGGAGGAGGCACACGGATCACCCCTGAAAACTCCATATTCGAAAAAACTTTCGCCTGCGGTGATAAATATGGGAGATAAGTTCGGAATTTATTAAAAAAATTGAAAAAAGAGGGCGACAAAATCAAAAATGTGTGCTACAATGTTAGAAAAGGGGGAAACTACCTCAAAATAAGTGATGTGATGGAGTGAAAGCCGCATGAATGAGAAACAACAAGACTTACTAAATCTAATCAACGAATTAGAAGGAAAACTCCAAAATGAGTTGGAGAATCGGGTTTCTGCGCTTGAATCACAGAAGGGGATGCTGGATGAAAAGAATTCGGCGCTGGATTCGGAACGTCAGAATATCTTGGATCGTGTGACCGCTCTCGAGACGGAGAAGACCGATCTGAGCGCAAAGTACGCTCAGATGGTGGAACAGAAGTCTCAGGTTGAGGCACAGTTTAAGGAGATGGATGCGCAGAAGAGCGAACTCGAGTCCCGCTTCGTAGCGTTGGATGAAAAGCGTATCGAACTCGAAAAGCGTTTCGGCGCGATCGATGAGCAGAAGACTTTACTGCAGAGTCGTATTTCCGCTGTAGACGGTCAGAACGCCGAAATGGATAAGAAGATCAACGAGGTCAATGCTCAGACCCAGAACTTCACGAACAGTATGGATGACCTGAGCCGCCGTATCTCGGAGATGCAGAGTGGTATGGAGTCCATGCTTACACAGAAGGCGGACGTTGAACGTACCCTCGTGCAGATGGATAATCAGCGTAACGAACTGCAGCAACGCATGAACGATCTGGAGTCGGATCGCCAGAATGTGCAGAACTCCCTGAACCAGCTGAATGAGAAGTACTCGACTTACGAAGAGACCATCAACAGCATGCAGGAGCAGAAGGCTGTATTCGAGCAGACATTGGCCACGATGACATCCCAGAAGATGGAACTCAAGAATGCGATGAACACCATGATGATTCGCAAAAATGATATGACCGTCGAGATGTCGAAACTGGATGACCAGAAGAAGCAGCTGCGTCAGAGCTATTCCGAACTCGAGCACGATAAGGATGAACTGGCGGCGGAACTCGTTTCCCTGCAGGAGCGCAGAGGCGAGCTCGAGAAGGGCTTCTCTGTGGTAGATGAGCAGAAGGCTGAACTGGATCGCCGCTTCGAGGCATGCGATGCCCAGAAGCGTCAGTTGCAGGAAGGCATCGATGAACTCGAGAGAACCAAAGACGACGTCCGTGAAGCGGTTGCATCCATCGACGGTTCCATCGAGGAAGCACGTCATACGTTTGACGGACTTCGTGAAGAACTCGAAGGACTTCGTAACCACGCCGCACTTGCGGATGATGTGGACGACACCGGATATTTCTGTTCCGTATGTTGCTGTCCGATCGAACCCGGCATGACCGAGTGTCCGATCTGCGGCACACCGATCGATCCGGATACATTTGCCGATGCTGAGGAGCGCGCAGCGAAGAAGAAGGCTGAGCAGGAAGCAGCAGAGGCAGCTGCAAGAGCAGAGGCTGAGGCGAAGGCAGCAGCGGAAGCGGCAGCAAAGGCTGAGGCAGAGGCAAAGGCAGCAGCTGAGGCGGAAGCAGCAGCGAAGGCTGAGGCAGAGGCAGCGGCTGTGGCGGCAGCGGCAGAAGCAGCAGCGAAAGCAGAAGCAGAGGCAGCAGCGAAGGCTGAGGCAGAAGCGGCAGCGGCGGCAGCAGAAGCAGCGGCAGCAGCAGAAGCAGCAGCGAAGGCAGAGGCAGAAGCGAAGGCAGCAGCCGAGGCAGAAGCAGCAGCGAAGGCGGAAGCAGAAGCCAGAGCGGCAGCTGAGGCAGAAGCAGCAGCAAAGGCAGCAGAGGAAGCGAAGAAGTCCGACGGTAAGGTGGTTGAGTCCGCCGACGGTTCGGTCGTATACGAGATCCAGTCCGCAGTTGAAGTGGATGTTGTATCTCCCGCAGATGCTACTGCAACCGAGAACTACAAATATCGTCTGGTCGACGGAGAGATCTACATTGACCAGTATATCGGAGCCGGCGCGAAGGATGTTCACCTTCCCGATACCATCGAAGGCTTTAAGGTCGTTGCGATCTCCGCAAGAGCTTTCTGCCGAAACGAAGAGATCGAGAGCGTGGTATTCTCCGATTCGATCCGCTTTATCGGATCCGAAGCGTTCCATGGCTGCGAAAACCTTAAGAAGGTCGTATTCCCGAAGTCGTTGAAGACGATCCGCAGCTACGCTTTCAGTTATTGTACGAGCCTTGAGTCCGCGGACCTTCCCGAGGAGACTAAGGATGTCGGAAACGGCGCGTTCTATCGCTGCGCGATCAAGCAGATCACATTCCCGGCAGGCACGACCTACATCAGCCAGAATGTATGCGCACACTGTAAGGATCTTGTAACGGCAGTCCTTCCGGACGGTATCTCCGTTATCGAGCAGAACGCATTCAACGAATGTACATCGCTGACGGATATCAACATTCCGAACAGCGTTATCGCGATCGAGGATAAGGCACTGTATAACTGCCGCAGCCTCGGACGTATCACCATTTCTCCGCAGGCGACCCGCCTCGGAAACCGTATCTTCTTCCCGAAGATGGGTCAGAACATGATCCCGAAGCTCGTGATCTTCTGTGCGAACAACTCGCCGATCCAGAGTTACTGCAAGGCAAACAACATCCGTACGAAGTCCGCAGGCGGCTTCCCGTCTCACTTCGGTAACACGAAGAACCGTGCATACTGCATGGAATTCTCCTTCTGGCTTGCAGACATGGACAATCAGGATCGTGACGATCTGGTAAATGAAATGGTCGACAAGTTCCACATTGCCCGCTATGAGGCAGAGGACGACGTTGTTGAGGATATCGGCTACAACAAGGAACTTCACGCTTACATGAACATCGACATGACCGAAGCAGATGGTAAGGATCTCTGCGCAGCGCTTCCTACAGCGACTTACATCAAGATCCTGCACACCTACGAAGGCGAGATCGATGAGAACGCAAACGTAATGGTAGATTATTGATCCGGTTCAATGATCGAAGAAAGCAGATAAAAGAAGAGGCTGTCGTACAAGGCAGCCTCTTTTTATGTTGATTTGTCTTTTTTCTTACGAATACATGGGAATTCTTACAAAGAATTACGATCGATTGACTAAACGAGGGGAGCGTGATAGACTATCCTAGACAGATTTGAGAATCGTGACAGCAACATCGTAAACGTTTCCGTCAAATCCTGACCAGGAAGGAGATCATTATGGAAAGACTTTTGAGATTGTTTTTGCCTTTTCTTATCTATTTGGCGGCTGCATTTATCTTCAGTGTAACGTTACTGGGGATCTCGTTTTCGGCCACGATCGGTTTTGCATCCAGTAGTGAGATCGAGGATGCAGTAACAATGGTTGTGCAAATGCCGTTGATTCTATTTGGCTCGTTGTCCTTTATATACTTGTTCTTGTGGTACAAAGATCACGAGCAAAATGGCTACGAGGGCAATGAGATGTCCCTGCCCATGTGGCTGTTTTTGCCGGTGATCGGCTTCGTATTTGCATTCGGCGAGATCTATGCAGTCCGCGGAATGCTGAATAAGGAGCTCAGTGAGGTTTTCTTCGGTGTATCTGAATATGCCATGGATTCAGTGAAGGCACTTCCGACGTTTTATCTTGCGATCTTTGTTGTAAGGCCGGTTTGTTATGAATTAATGTTCCGCGGTCTTTTGCATCAGCGCCTGCGTGAGGAATCCGGGGCAGTTGTTTCCATCGTGATCGTTGGAATCGTTTCGATCTGGTTCTTCCGCAGCGTTGATATGGTACTGATGAGCCTGATCCTTTCGTTCATTTATGAGTACTATCGAAGCCTTGCGGCACCGATCATTGTCAGCATCTCCTTCTGGGTAGGCTTGTTTGCGTTTTATGCAATCAGCAACTCGCTGCCCGGCTTGAACGGGGATTTAAGTATTCTGGTTCCGCTCATGCTTCTGATCAGTGTTCTGATCGTTGTGTTCCTGCTATTTATGATCTATCGCAAACACAGCAGTCCTTACGGTTCAAAATGGTAATTGCTTATCCGGGTGAATGCTTGTAATTCACCCGGATTTGTGTTAAACTGATACTGTCGTTTTTAGGCGACCCGTTGCAGATCCGAAACAAAGGAAAGACGTTATGAACCAGAAAGTATATGATTTTCTAAAATGCCTGATTCCGTTTGCCGTCTATGTCGGCGGCTTGCTGGTCGTCTTTACCGTTTATTCGATCTATGCATCCGCAGTGACATCTGATTTTGAATCTGCAGAGAAACTGGTCAATTCACACCTGTTGGAACTTACGACGGTCATTGATGCAGTCCTGATCCCGGTGTTTTACCTGATGTGGTGGAGCGATCGAAGTAAACTACCGCTGAAAAGAGCCAACATGCCCGCATTTTCCTGGTCTCTGCTGGCACTGATCGGCGCTTCGGGGTGCGTGGGGCTGAATTACTTTTTAAACATGTTCATGCCGCAGGCCATCCTGGAGAGTTACTCGGAAACATCCGAAGTATTATGGAATAAAGACCTGCAGTGGCTGTCGTTTCTGTCGGTTGTGATCGTGGCTCCGATCTGTGAGGAACTGATGTTCCGCGGTCTGATCTATACCCGGATGCGAGTTCTGCTGAAGGCTCCGTATGCGATCCTGATCTCAGGCTTAGTATTCGGCTTTTTCCATGGGAATGCGCTTCAGTTCCTGTACGGATTTGCCCTGGGCCTGCTTCTGGCATATGTAATGGAAGCGTATCGCAGTATTTGGGCGCCAATCATGGTGCATCTGGCCGCGAATCTGATCTCATGGCTGCTGACGTTTATCGTGATCATCCCTTCTGACGACGGGGGTACACTGGATTATTCCGTACTGGCCGGAACCTTGCTGATCACAGCGACCGGTCTGTTCGGCATTGTATATATACGAAAAATAAAAAAGAGAAAACCTAAGAGTGAGGAAGAAACATGAGCAAATTGATCACGGTCGCAGTCCCTTGTTATAATTCGGCTGCGTACATGGAAAAATGCATTCAGAGTCTTTTGGTAGGTGGAGAGGATGTGGAGATCCTGATCGTGGATGACGGTTCCCAGAAGGATGATACGCCGGCCATCGCAGATCGCCTGCAGAAAGAACACCCGACCATTATCCGCGCCATTCACCAGGAAAACAAAGGCCACGGCGGTGCGGTGAACACCGGTATCGCGAACGCGACCGGCAAATACGTTAAGGTCTGTGACAGCGACGACTGGTTTGACGCAGCTGCATTTGTTAAGGTCATCCAAGAACTGAAGGCCTTGGAGAAAAAAGGCGGCGTAGACATGCTGGTCGCAAACTATATCTATGATAAGGTCGGTGTTAAGAATAAGGCGGTCATGAAATATGACAACGCGCTTCCTCAGCATAAGATCTTCACCTGGAAGAACGCAAAGCGCCTGAAGGTGGGGCAGTACATCCTGATGCATTCGGTCGTATATCGCACCGGTCTGCTTCGCGAGTGTGGATTAAAACTTCCTGAGCACACGTTCTATGTGGACAACATCTTCGTATATTATCCGCTTCCGTATGTTAAGAAGCTCTACTACGTAAATGTGGACATGTACCATTATTTCATCGGACGCGAGGATCAGTCGGTCAATGAATCCGTCATGATCTCACGAATCGACCAGCAGCTGCGCGTGAACCGCATCATGATCGATTCCTACGAGCTGTCCACGTTCCGCGATAAGAAACTCGCAAACTATATGTACCAGTATCTGGGCATCATCATGACGGTATCGTCCATTCTGCTTGTACGCATGGGCACCAAGGAAAGCCTGACAGAAAAAAAGAAACTTTGGATGGATCTCAAAAAACACGATCCAAAGATGTACAACAAACTGCGCTACCGCACCTTCCTGGGCATCGGCATGAACCTGCCCGGCGCCGTAGGCCGCAAGATCATGCTCTGGGGCTACGACTTCGCCCAAAAACATTTTGGATTTAATTAAATGATACTAGGACGTCAAAGTCCCGCCCGGACATGCTCGCATGTCCGAGGCGGACCTTGACGCCCGAACAAACATGAGCCACACCGGTGACCGAAGGGAACCGAAGAGTGTGGCGAATGTTTGTAGCATCGCGGGAGTTGCGAAGCAACGGAGCGATGCGTAGTATCATATACAGCGTGGCGTGAAACTTTCGCATCGCGGGAGTTGCGAAGCAACGGAGCGATGCGTAGTATCATATACAACGTGGCGTGAAACATGCCTCTTAAATTACGCCCTCCCAAGAAAAAACTTTTGAAAAAAAGTGCTTGACAAACCGTAAAAAGCAAGGTATACTAGCAAGGCAGTCAAGCGTGTTTCACGCTATTGCGGGATCTTAGCTCAGCTGGGAGAGCATCTGCCTTACAAGCAGAGGGTCATAGGTTCGAGCCCTATAGGTCCCATTGCGTTTTTAACGCTACATCTGGCGGAATAGCTCAGTTGGCTAGAGCATACGGTTCATACCCGTAGTGTCGAGAGTTCAAATCTCCCTTCCGCTACGTGAAGCAGGTGCGCGTGCACCTGCTGTTTTTTTATTTTGCAGTCGCCCGTTCGCGGACGTCTGATCCCCGTAACTTTCATTCTGTTCGACATAGGAGTTTGAGTCGATGAAGAAATACATTCGCGAACACCTGCATGGCCTGTGGGTATTATATCTTGCATTCTATCTTCCCTGGTTTTTCTGGTTGGAAGGTCATGTTGTGAACTTTCACGATATGGCCACTGAGATAGATAACAAGATTCCCTTCTGTGAGTATTTCATTATCCCGTATTTCCTCTGGTTTGCTTTCGTAGTGGTGACCTGGCTGTACTTCTTCTTCCGGGATAAGAAGGAGTTTTACCGTTTTATCGCGCTTTTGTACATAGGCATGTCTATCTGCCTTACCATTTGCACGTTCTTCCACAACGGGATCAATCTGCGGGTGGAAGTCGATAAGGACCGGAACTTCTTTACCTGGGCTGTCTTCCAGCTCCATGCGCTGGATACATCGGCCAATGTCTTCCCCAGCATCCACATCTACAACACATTGGTGTGCTGTGTGGCACTGTTTCGTTATCCGCTGCTTAAGAATAAGATCCGTTTTCAGATCGGAAACATCATCCTGTCCATCCTGATCTGTCTGGCGACCCTGTTCCTGAAACAGCATTCTATTCTGGATGTGCTCGGAGCCATCGTGCTCTACCTCATCATGCACATGATCTTTTATCACTGGGGACCGAAACTGCTGGCTTCCCGGAAAAAACATAAGAATGACAGACCCGCCGAATGATATCGGCGGGTTTTTTATTTGGAAGCGCGAAATCGAACGGAATTATTTTTTTGTCGAGCAAATTACTTGACAAAAATGCTTTGAAAGAGTAATGTAGAATAAAAAAAGAAGAGAACCTCGTAGGAAATAATTCTCGCTCTATCGTGGAGAAGGACACGAAGAAGAGAAGACACGGCAAATAACGAAATAAAGGGGAAACTATGGAAACGAATCTTAAGAAATGGTGGAAGACATCGAACCGCGGTCTGCTCGTTTTGGGGCTTGTGCTCGTCATTGGCCTGATCGTATATAAGGTAAAGGACGTTGGGTTTCAAAAGAAAGAAGAAGAGATCAAGCAGGTGATCCGCGATTATATCGAAGGGGTATGGGAGTTGAATATGGTTCCCGAAGACCGGAGAAAATCGGGATATGTCCGTACGACTGATGAAATTAATGAATATAAAGAAAAGGTGTTTGGGTATCTGGATGAACACTGGTCGAAACAAACCGAGGATGATTATAAAGGCATCGTGGTTGAAGGGGTTGAAAGTATCAAAAATCAACTGAACTACTTTTTTCCCAAAAACGGTTCTGTATATGACGGGAACGGTGATATACGTTTGAATTGGGGCGTTCCCCTGAGGAAAGACTATGCGATTGGGGACATTCGTATAGAGCGGATCTCTGATGATATCGTGACAGCCAGCGTGCAATACGATCCGTACTGGGCAGTCAGCTATAGTACATATATGTTTACAGGCTTTGGGCACGAGTTGCGATTGTATGAGTTCAACCCGAACGCCAGGGAAAGTGAGGATTCGAGATCCTACTCCCTGTTAAATTCGGTGATCTACATCGATCTGGTGCATGAGGACGGTACATGGAAGATCATTCAAAGACGATATCAGGAACCGTATACGTAACGGTATTTCGGAGGAAGGAATATGGAACACTATTTGGAGATCAAACATATCGATAAATTCTTCGGAAAAAAACAGATACTCAAGGATGTTTCACTGGAAGTGAACTCCGGAGAAGTATTTGGCTTTTTGGGGCCGAACGGCGCGGGAAAGTCCACGACGATCAAGATGATCGTGGGACTGCTCTGCATTGACCGGGGAGAGATCCTGGTCTGCGGGGAAAATATCGAAAAGCATTTTGAAAAGGCCATGGCCAATATCGGCGCGATCGTGGAAAACCCCGAAACCTATAACGGGCTGTCCGGGATGATCAATCTGCAGATGGCGGCGCGTATGCGGGACGGCGTGACACAGGAGCGGATCGATGAGGTCGTCGAGTTAGTCGGCCTCACCAAGCGTATTCATGATAAGGTTAAAAAGTACTCGCTGGGGATGAAGCAACGGCTCGGGTTGGCGCAGACGCTTTTGCATCGGCCGAAGGTCCTGATCCTGGATGAACCCACGAACGGCCTGGATCCTGCGGGGATCAAGCAGCTTCGTGATATCCTGAAGCATTTGGCGCACGAAGAAGGGGTGGCGGTCATCGTATCGAGCCACCTTATGTCGGAGATGGAGCTTATGTGCGACCGCGTCGGGATCATTTCCAAAGGGGAGATCCTGATGGTGAAAACGCTTGAGGAACTGAAGAGTGTCAGCCGCTTAAATACGGTTCTGTTCAAATACCGTCTGAAGGACACGGAGAAGGCAAAAGAAGTATTTGCCGGTTTTGAATACGCAGATTTCGTTTTATGCGAGCAGGATCGCATCGAGATCCGCGTTCCGGCGGAAGGCATGGAAGACAAATTGGAACAGCTTAACGAAGCTTTGGTGAAGGCCGGCTGCGGGCTTCTGGAGATCTCGATCCCGGAGGAACGGCATCTGGAAGACGTGTTCCTCGAACTGACCGGAGAAGGAGGCGAGCAGATTGCATAAATTGGTTTATAATGAACTGATCAAGATCCTGAAGTCAGGGAAAAACTTTATACTGATCATGATCCTCCTTCTGCTCAGCATCGTGTTTTCGTTTGCTGCCTCAGCCGAATGGGAGAGTGAGAGCCGGTGGTACAGTCCCGGTGGAAGCACGCATTCTCTGTATTATGACCAGCTGAAAATGGAGTTGG
Source organism: uncultured Eubacteriales bacterium (assembly GCA_900319565.1). Lineage (GTDB taxonomy): Bacteria > Bacillota > Clostridia > Lachnospirales > Lachnospiraceae > UBA1201. Next base: position 34,765 of record ONPC01000057.1, read on the forward strand.
ATATGGGGCTCATCGACCCTGAGGAAAATCCGGTCAGATATGCCCGGACACGGTTATTTGTGGATGTCTTTGAGAAAGTTAAACTACAGGCGGGGGACGACATGACTCGGTTGATCTGGACAGATCAGGTCCTGAAAGATACGCTCTTATCCTCTCCGAATTATCAGATCGCGTATTATGCTGAGACTTCGCCGTACGGTATTTCGAACGCGGACGATTATCGGTGGAGAAACAACCTGTATGAAATGGGTGAAATTTCGGAAGCCCCCCAAGTTACACCGGAGCTGAAGGCGAAAGCGCAGGCAGGAATAGAAGCGGCCATTCAGATGGTAAAAGAAGGCGCCTGGCGTTCCTACTATGAAGAGCAGATCAAAAAGCTCGACGATCCGGAGCAGATTCAGTATTATCAGGATATGTTAGCGCATGATGACATCCCTAACGGCGGAAGTTCCAGAGATTTTCAGTGGAGAAGAATCTTAGTTGAGGGGGACTTGCGATTGCGGGAGCTGGCCAGATATCGGATTCTCAATGATATTGAAACCTATGTTTCCTATATACCGGAACCGTCGGTCCTGAGTTTGGGAATGACGGTCAATCTGACGGACACACCGAGTGAAGGTGTTTCCGAGTTTTGGCCCCGACTGGCCCGGAGCCTGAATGCGCTGATCGTGGCAGCACTTATATCCGTCGTTATGGCGGCCGGAAGCATAGCGAAAGAGTATTCGACCGGGACCATCAAGTTCCTTTTGATCAATCCCAAGAAGCGAATGAAGATCTTTTGGAGCAAATATATAGCGGTGCTTTTTTATTCTGTGTGTATGACCGCCCTCTGTTTTGTATTCTGCTTCCTGATGACCGGGTTCTTCGCCGGCGGATATGATCTGAACGCAGTCTTTATCGACGTGTGCCGTGGGGAGGTCCATTCCTCCAGCCCGTGGCTTTATATATGGGTCAGTATGTCGGATCAGATCGTATCGATCCTTATTTCGACTACGCTGGCATTTACCTTGTCCGCGGTATGCCGTAACAACGGTGTCGCGGTCGGCGTCGGTATCGCCGCAGAGCTCGTCAGCCAGTTTTTACTGGTGCTCGGAACGCGCGTCCTTCCCGTTCTGACCCGGGCATTTCCGTATGCGAATATCAAACTGACGAGCATTCGGTATGGTGCCGGGATCCTTCCGTACCAGTCCTTCACGGGGGCGCTTTTGAACCTGGCGATCTATGTCGGTATCTTGCTTTGGATCGCGAGGGACGCCTTCGTCCGCAGTGAGGTCTAGGCAGAGAAAAGCATGCAGGACACAGGCTTTTGAACAGAAATAATACTTGACAGAAACCGTTTCCCATGATAATATACGCTTGGTTGGATTCATAGCCGATTGGCAACAGTGTTGCCTTATTGATGAAGCTTAATGCTCAAAGTTTATAAGTTGGTTACTTTATAACCATATTGCGTATATGCAGACTTGTGAAACGGTCAATAAGAGTAGTAAAAGTGATTGCTGTATAGACTCTGAGCCAAAGGAAATAGACAAGCAGGCTGCTTTACGCAGCCTGCTGTTTTTGTGTAAGCGACGAGCCAAAGAACGGACGTGCGCCTCTCGCAGAGCAGGCACAGGAGATCGCGATGTTAGAGAGAACAACAGAATTTATCCGCAGACAGACGCGTGCGCCGATCCATGAGGCGCTGGAGCAGTTTCGTAATCTGCGTGTGGTACCGTTTGATGTGCCCGGCCATAAGCGTGGCCGCGGAAATCCGGAGCTGACCGCTTTTTTGGGACAGCAGTGTGTGTCGGTGGATGTCAACAGCATGAAGCCGTTAGACAACCTGTGCCACCCGATCAGTGTCATCCGCGAGGCGGAGATCCTGGCAGCAGAGGCTTTCGGCGCAGCCGACGCCTTTCTGATGGTCGGCGGCACGACATCGGCCGTACAGAGCATGGTCCTGACCGCATGCAAGCGCGGCGACGAGATCATTCTCCCGAGAAACGTACATCGCAGCGTGATCAACGCCCTGGTTCTTTGCGGTGCGGTTCCTGTATATGTGAAC
>ONPC01000078.1 GCA_900319565.1 uncultured Eubacteriales bacterium
CCTTCCGAGATGTACAGACGTTTCGCGATCTGCTTGTTATCCAGTCCGTCCACCATCAGCGCACAGATCTCCTTCTCGCGTTCGGTCAGCTCCGGCAGGTTTTGCAGAGTCTTCTTATCCTTCGCTTCCGCCGTGTCCCCCTGCACGGCCGACGCGCTTTTTGCCGCATTCTGCGTCATCAGCAGGGTCAGCCGCTGCATGACCTTCGGATCCAGCACATTCACGCCACCAATGATCTGCCGCACCGCGCCCAGGATCGCATCCTTACCGCTGTCCTTAAGCAGATAGCCGTCCGCGCCGCCCGCGATGGCATCCGTAATGTTCTTATCGTCATAAAACGTGGTGAGCACCAGGATCTTCACAGCCGGATGCTTCTGCTTAAGCTCCCCGATGAGCTCGATCCCGCCCATCCCCTTCATATTCAGGTCCACCAGGGCAATGTCACATTCGATCTCCTTCAGGATCTCCAGGGCCTCCCGGCCGTCGTGCGCCTTCGCGACCACTTCCATCTGATTGAGCGACAGGATGATCTCCAGGCTGTCCAGCAGCAGCGTCTCATCATCTACCAAAAGCACCCGTATCATAGCGCACCTCCTTCTTCCTCATGGAGCACGGGCAATGTCACCACCGCCCGAAAGCCTTCCTCATTCGTAAACTTGCATGTCCCTCCGGCATTCTTCACATAGGACTCGATCTTCTTGAGTCCGAAGCCTTGCTCGATCTTCTGCCGCGCATTTTCCTCAGAAAAATCTTCTGAGTGCCCGTTGTCTTTCACTTCCATGCGCAGGTTTGCCGAGTCCGCGGAAACGCTGATCAGATAGCGATCCGCGTGGCCATGCTTCGCGCCGTTCGTCAGGAACTCCTGCAGCGCGCCGATCAGAAATTCCACATGTTCGTGCGGGATCATCAGCTCCGGCACCGGGTCCGGCGCCAGGATGTCCGCCCGCATGGTCGTATCGGTAATGAAGCGGTCTGCCACGGTCTCGACCTCGCAGAGAAAATCATTCAGCGAGACCTCCTTCGCTTCCTCATCCATCACGCGCACAGCCCGGCGGATCGACTCGAGGCTGCCACGGATGCGTTCATTCGCATCATTGACCTTACGACGCGCGTCCTCCGGTGAAACGTCAAACAGCATGTCCGCCGCATCGAGCGTCATGACGGCCGCTGTGATGGAGTGACCGACGCTGTTGTGGATGTTGCGGCTGATCGTTTCACGCTCCATCAGACGAGCGTTTTTATCCGCCATAAACTTTTGCAGGACCAGTTTCCGGTTCAGCTGCTTCTCATGCATCTCCCGCAGGTTCGAGATCCGGATCTGGTTCTGCGTCTCGGAGCTTCTTTCCTCCAGCCATTCGAACAGACGGCGAATGGCATAGAAAAACGCGGCCAATGCATACATCAAAAGGAGACCCAGTATGCTTTTCGCAAGACGGGCCTCCCCCTTCGTGAAGATCACGGTAATAATGATATAAACGACTCCGGCGCTCGCAAAGCGAAGCGGGAGTTTCTTTTCTTTCCAAACAGCGTACAGACTGCACGCGAAAAACTGCTGCGCGGCGATGCCGAAGCAGGCGATGAAGATCCACTGAAGCAGACGAATATACAGACTGTCATTTTCATCCACACATGCGAGCGAAAACAAAACCAGAAGCGTGCCTCCCGCGATCACACATAGAGAAGGAAACCGTCCCCAGATGCAGGCGGCGATCGTAAGCGCTACGGTTATGATGTTGTCGTAGATCGCAAGCCGCATGGATGTCCCTCCTTCATCGGTTTTCGTGCAGGTCGTCGGTCTAGGATGTTTTTACTGGTTCTCGGCGGCTTTCGCAGGCGCAATATCCTGCTCGCCATGCTCTGCCGGCCATTTCGTAAATAAAAGCTTGAGTACGATCGGCGTAACGATGGACGAAACGACGATCAGCAGGATCACCGGCGCGAAATAGACCGGATCCAGAAGGCCTACGTCTTCGCCTTTTCGTGCCACGATCAGGGCTACTTCGCCTCTGGTCATCATTCCCACACCCACTTTGATCGAGTTTGGCATGGAAAAACGGAAACATTTCGCCACTATTCCGCAACCGATGATCTTCGTGATCAGGGCCACGATCACAAATCCGACGGAGAACAGGATCATGGTTCCGTTCAGTCCGCTGATATCCGCCTTCAGTCCGATACTGGCGAAGAATACCGGAGCGAAAACCATGTAGGTGCTGATGTCCATCTTCTCCGCGATATACTTCGAGTCCTTGATGCTGCACAGGATGATACCCGCGATGTAAGCACCGGTGATGTCGGCGATGCCGAACCACTCTTCCGCCGCAAAGGCAAATGCAAAGCAGAGTGCCATGCCGTAGATCGGCACTCGGCGGGTATGCGGGTTCTTTTTATCCAGATATTTAAACAGGTAGTAACAGAGGAAGCCGACCACGATCGCTGCCGCAAAGAACAGCACCGTGTTGATCACTACGCGCATGGCGTCCTGCGTCGGATCGCGGAAACCGATCACGACGGTCATGACGATAATGCCGATGACATCATCGATAATAGCGGCAGACAGGATGGTCGTTCCCACCTTGCCTCGCAGCTTTCCGAGCTCACGCAGCGTCTCGACCGTAATGCTGACCGAAGTCGCCGTCATGATGACGCCGATAAACACGGAGCGGAAAAACTCTTCGCTGCCGACCGGAGCGAAACCGTGAAACACACTGGACAGCAGGAAGCCGCCGCCGAGCGGCACGAATACGCCGGCCATGGCTACCAGAAGCGCCATGGGGCCGGTTTTGATCAGTTCCTTCAGATCCGTCTCCAGACCAGCCATGAACATCAGCAGTACCACGCCGATCTCTGCCATCTGTTCCAGAAAATCCGATTTATCCACGATATGCAGAACCGCAGGGCCGATCAAAAGTCCGGCGATGATCTCGCCTACGACCTGCGGCGCCTTTACCCGACGGGCCAATATCCCTAAAAACTTTGCCGCAACAAATATGATCGCCAGATCCTTAAATATACCGTAATTCATGAATGATACTCCACCTTTCATCGCAAACACAAAGCTCGCACGTGAGCCCTGCACGCACAAATGTGCGCCCATCGCGGTGAGTTAAACCTAAATTGTACGATTTCCCATTGTACACGTTCCACAGACAAAAGTCAATGATAATACATGAAAAAATACAATCCTGCCATTTACACCGGCGGAAAAAGTGGTAAAATGGTCTCAGGAGTAAAAAGTATAACAAAGGAGGTGCATACTATGAAAGCATTGTTACCCTTTTTCCCGTTAAGCGCAGGTTCTGATACCCCGATGGGTCTGTTGATCTCCATCGTCTGCTACCTCGTAGCCAGCGTCATCTTCGGTATCCTGTTAGCAGTATTAAGCAAGATCCCGATCGTTAATCTTCTGGTCGGTATCGCAGGTACCATCGTTTGGGCATATTGCGTGATCGGTATCATTCTGGCGATCCTGATCTTCCTGAAGAAACTGGCGAAATAACACGGAATAAAGAGAACTGTTATTTTGAGGCGGAGCCGCACGCGGCCCCGCCTCATTCTTTGATTTCGTATAATCACTCCACGGGCAATGCAAACTCCATCTCTTTCCCTGTCTTCGGGTGTTTAAATCTCAGTTTGCAGGCGCATAAGCACAATCCCACGCCATCCATGGGCAGGCCGTATTTGCGGTCACCGACAATGGGCAGACCGTGCGCGGAAAGCTGGGCGCGAATCTGGTGATGGCGGCCGGTCTTTAACAAAACCGATACCTCCGCCAAGCGGCCGACCAGACTTTCATCACGGGCGGTGCAGGCTTCCTGCTCTTTTGCAAACAAGGGGGTTCCCTGCGCAAAACGACAGGTGAGCACAGCTTCTTTGATCTGCGAGCGCTGATCCGCACGAAGAGAGGTGACCTCCGCTTCCGTCAGGATGCGCGATACATTGGCCGAACGCTCGAATAATAAGCGATCGGAATAGGTGATTCCGGCCAGCAGGTCAGCGGAAATATAGGAACCCTCGGGTGCTACGACCAGTGCCCGGTATTCTTTATGCAGGATGTCACCCTGCGCGAACTGCTTCGAAAGCGCCGCAGCGGCCTCCTTCGTCTTCGCGTAGACCATCAGGCCGCGCACCGGTTTATCCAGGCGATGCACCACGCCAACATAGACAGGTAAAACACGGCCACAGGAAGTAGACTCCCTGTGGCTCATATAGTTTCGAATTCGGGACGGCATGTCGTCGGACAGGGTCCGCCCCTCCTGCGCATCCACGCCGGCAGGCTTCTCCACTATCCAGATCGAACTGTCCTCATATATACAATTTAACATAGCATCCCTCATGCAACGGAGCGTTTCCTCCGCTCTGTTACTCTTCTTCCAGAAGGTATTCGCCCAGTTCGCGTACGGAGTCGACCAGAACGTCCGCGCCGGCCTCCTTAAGTTCCTCCTCGGAACCATAGCCGTACAAAACGCCGACCGTGTCGATGCCGAACTGCTTCGCGCCGATGATGTCATGCTTGCGGTCGCCGACCATGACCAGCTCCGTCAGGTCGACCAGCTGGCACTCCTCCAAGATATACTGCAGAATCTCCGACTTCTTCGCGCGCGTCTGTTCAATGTCCGAACCTCCGATGAACTCGAAGTACTGACGCAGATCGAAATGTTCCAGGATCTGCTCCGCGAAAACGATCGGTTTCGAAGTCGCCAGGATCAGCGTCTTACCGGCCTGGGTCAGTTCCTCCAGAAGCTCCGGAATTCCTTTATAAACCTCGTTCTCAAAGATCCCCTTCGGTTTAAAATACTCGCGATAGTAGGTCACCGCTTCGTGTGCCTGCTCCTCGGAAAAACCGTAGAAATCCATGAAACTTTCAACCAGAGGCGGGCCGATGAACGGCTGGAGTTTCTCCAGATCCTCCTCCTCGATACCAAAATGTTTTAATGCGTACTGAACCGATTTGGTGATCCCTTCGGCGGGATCCGTGAGTGTCCCGTCCAAATCAAACAGTATGTATTGTTTTTTCATATGTCCCCCTATACCTCAAACACCAGATCCCCGTAAGTCGGGAACGGCCAGATCCGACGATCGACCAGGCGCTCAAGCTCATCTGCAGGACGGCGCAGGGCCTCCATTGCAGGAACGACCTCATCATGATATTTATGCGCTTTTTCTTTGGTCCCTTCCTGAGCGGCGGCAGTCTCCTCCGCAACTGCCAGTTTCGAAAGCGCTACCTTCATATCGGAAAGCAGGTCGGAAACCTGGATCAGAAGTTCTGTCTGAACGGAAACATCCGCGTCTGCGCAGGCTGACGTTACTTCATTGATCGATGCAGCCAGACCTGTGGTGTACTCGATGACAGCCGGAATGATCTGCTTCGACGCCATGTCCATCATGGTCAATGCTTCGATGTTGATGGCTTTGCAATATGCCTCATACTGGACCTCTGCACGAGAAGCCAGCTCCGCACGGGTGAATATACCGAACTTCTCGAACAACTTCGCGGATTTCTCGGTAGTCAGCGCCGGGATCGCGTCGATCATGGATTTGTTGTTCGGCAGACCGCGGCGGGCCGCTTCTGCGATCCACTCGTCGGAGTAACCGTTTCCGTTGAAGATGATGCGCTGATGATCGGTCAGGTATTCCTTGATCAGGTCATGCAGAGCCAGTTCGAAGTTATCCGCCTGTTCCAGAACGTCTGCAGCCTCGCAGAACGCTTCCGCAACGATGGCGTTGAGTACGGTGTTCGGCTCGCCGACGGAGTCGCGGGAACCGACCATACGGAATTCAAATTTATTACCGGTAAATGCGAACGGTGAGGTGCGGTTACGATCGGTCGCGTCCTTCTGCAAAGCAGGCAGGGACGAAACGCCGGTCTCCAATAAGCCTCCGACCTTAGAGCGGGTCGCACTTCCGGTACTGATCAGCTGCTCTACTACATCCTCGAGCTGCTCGCCGAGGAATACGGAGATGATCGTAGGCGGTGCCTCGTGCGCGCCGAGACGGTGTTCATTGCCCACGTCGGCGGCGGACTCGCGAAGCAGATCCGCGTGAATGTCTACAGCTTTCAGGATACAAGCCAGCACCAGCAGGAACTGGATGTTGTCGTGCGGTAGCTTTCCGGGATCGAGCATGTTGATGCCGTCATCCGTGCAGAGCGACCAGTTGTTGTGCTTACCGGATCCGGAGAGGCCGGCAAACGGCTTCTCACTGAGCAGACAGGACAGTCCTCTGCGGTTCGCGACCTTCTTCATGGTCTCCATGATGAGCTGGTTGTGGTCCACCGCGATGTTTGCCGGCGCGTAAATGGGCGCGAGCTCATGCTGCGCGGGAGCCACCTCGTTGTGCTGCGTCTTCGCGGACACGCCGAGCTTCCAAAGCTCTGTGTTCAGTTCCTGCATGAAACCGCCCACGCGCTCACGGATCTGGCCGAAATAATGGTCCTCCACGTCGTGTGCCTTCGGCGGTACCGCGCCAAACAGGGTGCGTCCCGTAAAGATGAGGTCGTCTCTCTTCAGCCACTTCTCGCGATCGACCAGGAAGTACTCCTGCTCGGGGCCCACCATCGGGGTCACCTTCTTCGAAGTGGTATTTCCGAACAGGCGCAGGATACGCAGCGCCTGTGTATTTAACGCTTCCATGGAACGGAGCAACGGGGTCTTCTGATCCAGCGCCTCGCCGGTGTAGGAACAGAACGCCGTCGGGATGCAAAGCAGCACGCCCGTCGCGTCTTCCTTCAAAAACGCGGGCGATGTGCAGTCCCAGGTCGTATAGCCGCGAGCCTCGAAGGTCGCGCGCAGGCCGCCCGACGGGAAGGACGACGCATCGGGCTCACCCTTGATGAGCTCCTTGCCGGAGAACTCCATCAGCGTCTTTCCGGAAGGTCCGGGCGCCGATACAAACGAATCATGCTTCTCTGCCGTGGTTCCGGTGAGTGGCTGGAACCAGTGCGTGTAGTGCGTAGCGCCCTTCTCGATGGCCCAATCCTTCATGGCATTGGCCACGACTTCCGCGATCATCGGATCCAGGGTCTTACCTTCATCGATGGTCTTACGCAGCTCCGCGTAGACCTTCTTCGGGAGACGCTCCCGCATTACGGAATCATTGAATACATTCTGTCCAAAGATCTCTGCAATACTCATCTTTACTCCATTTCCGCCACTTTTTTACAAACTGTTGGCCTCAGTTTTAATAATTCTCACAGACTGCATGTACGACAAAACGGATATCCGTGTTATCCGTACAGGTATAGAGCGTGAGGATGTGATCGTTTACCGTAACCTCAACATCGGTCGAATACATGGATCGTGAGAGTGCCAGGTCGATCAGTTCCTTTTTTGAGGTATCCGTCGGAAAATGCGGACTGAAGATCATGTCAACGTAGTACTGGTCGTACACGGAGAAGATCTTATACCGATAATTTCCGTTCGGAGTCATAACATAAACATAGGGATAGAGTTCCCAAAACTCCTTCGTCTTATACCGATCCAGCGTTCCGAACATTTTTTTGTCCTTTTGATTATGAGCGCAGATCGTGGAGTTGAACTCCGAGAAATCCCCTGCCTGGCGAAAATCCAGGAACGGGCAGCCCGATATGGACTCCTTCTCGTAATAATCATACCGCAGATAGTGTGCGTTGTCATCCCCCTGTACGACCGGATAGTCGACCTCCGTTCCCGGAATGACGAGATAAGCAACGTAGTTTTCGTTCATCATCTTCAGGAATTCATGATCCACTCCGTTGGAGTCCGGCGGAAGGATGTCTTCTCTGGCCTTCGCAGGCTCCTGTGTCCGGATCTCCTGATTGATTCCCTCAGAGTTGATGATGACATCCACGCCGCCCTGCGACGCATTTTGTGATCCGTTCGTTCCCTGTTCTCCGCTTTCCTTCGATCCTAACTGGGCCGACTCCCGAATATCCTGATACCCCCGGTTGTTCTTCCAGTAAGTATAGCCGATGTGCCCGAGCTTCCCTACAGCCAGAATAAATACGCACAGCGAGATCCAAAACAAGATCCTTCGAACGATCTCCCGTTTCGTCTTCTTTTCACCGGAATTTTTATCTTTTTTCATGGCTTCCTCGAAATGATCAGTGTTTGTTTCTGGGCAATGATGCATTTGCCAGAAGATTGGAGTCAAACGAAAACGTGATGTTGGAACGCTCACGTTCACGCTTCAGCGCCAGTTCGATCAGGCGTACCAGCATCTTCGAATAGGGCAGGCCCACTGCCTCCCACAGATAAAACGCTAACGAACCCGGGATCGTATTGATTTCGTTAACATACAGAGCGTCGGTGTCCTTATCGATCATGAAATCGATGCGGGCCACACCGTTGCATCCCAGTGTTTGGAACGTCTTTACAGCCAGTGTACGGATCTGCTCGCGACGCTCCGGTGAAATGTCGGCCGGGATCTTTCGGGACAGGCTGGCCATGCCCTCGCTGCCCTTCGCTCCGCCGCCCTTTACCGGGGCACCCTTCACTCCGTTCTTGCCGCTGTTTCCCATGTACTTATCCTGGTAACTTAAGATCTCGTCTTGCGCGATCGGCTCCTCACACTCGGAGGCTTCCGCCTTCTCGTAGTCTCCGATCACGGAGCAATTGACCTCTTTTAAGTGTACGATGGCATGTTCAACTAAAACTCTCAGTGCAAAACCGAAGGCGTACTCCAGCGCGCTCTCCAGTCCCGCACGGTCGTGCGCCACGCGAATGCCGACGCTGGATCCTAGGTTGTTCGGCTTTACGATGGCCGGATAACCGATCTTCTTTTCGATTGCATCCATCAGCCCGTTCGGATCCTCACGATATTCGGTCACATACGGACACATCGCGGGAAGCACCGAAATTCCGGCCTCCCGGAGGACTGCCTTCTGTGCGAATTTATCCATGCCGAGTGCAGATGAAAAAACATCACAGCCGACATAGGGCAGGCCCAACGTCTGCAGGTAGCCCTGCAAGGTTCCGTCCTCCACGTTCGTTCCGTGGACTGCGGGAAATGCAACGTCAATGACCTGGTTGTACTCTTTCTTAAATGCACGGGACCGGATCTGACGCAGATAGGTGCGCCCCTCCTCCCGCACGATAGTGATCTGGGTGCTCTTATTCAGCAGTTCCGGTATGTTCCGGTATGCCTCGATATCACCGATGCTCTCGCCGACGAATAAACGGCTGTCCTTCGTCATATAAATGGGGATGATCTCGTAGCGTTCGTCCTCAAACGCGTAATACGCCTGCAGCGCCGTGATCACGGAAACCTCGTGCTCCACGCTGGGGCCGCCGAAAAACAATCCAACCGTTATCTTCATGTTACTCTACCTTCTTTTTTGCAGCCGCCTTCGGCGGCCGGTTTAATAGTTGTCCGGGAGGTCGTTTTCCAGGAGAATGATCTTCTGCGCGTCGGTCTTTATACCGTCCGCGATACGAAGGCCCTCCTGCAGGTCGCCTGCCACAAACAGTTTATCCTTCGGAAAATCGGTGTCGCACACGCCGGCATAGATCGGCTCGGTTTGCCGCTTTCCGATCAGGATGATAACATCCGCCTTCTCTGCCGCCTGGCGGCCGAAATTGCGGTTTAATTCTTCCTGTTTCTCCCCCAGTTCCACCATGCCCGGTGTAATGAGGATCTTCATTCCGTCGAACATCGCGAGCGTGTCTAACGCCGCCTTCGCTCCGACGGGGTTCGAGTTGTACGCATCGTCGATGAGAATGCCGCGGCCGGTCTGCTTCATCTGCAGACGGTGCGCGACGCTTTCTACACGCCGTACCTGCGCTACCATGTGCTGCTTAGGCACGCCGAACGTGTCCGCCACAGCCAGGGCTCCCGCCAGATTCAGCACATTGTGCGTTCCGATGACCTGCGCCGTGAAATGCACGGTCTCTCCGTCGGGAAATGTCATGTCGAACTCACTGCCCCGCACCGTACAGCACAGGTTTTGCGGCCGGTACATCGCATCCTCGCACGTAAGACCGTAGGAGATGATCTTCCGCCCGGTCTTCGGTGCTTCTTCCCGTAGGATCGGATCGTCATAATTCACAAACAACGTTCCGTCCTGCGGCAGCGCGTCCGCCAGTTCGAACTTCGTATGGATGATGTTTTCCATGGACCCGAAGGTCTCCAGATGCTGCGGGCCGATCGAGGTCAGGATGCCGTACGTCGGCTTCGCAATGTCGCAGACGGCTTTGATCTCGCCGACGCGACGCGCGCCCATCTCGCACACAAATACTTCGTGCAGGGGCTTCAGATCCCGGCGTACCGCGATGGTCACGCCCAGCTCGGTATTGAAATTTCCGGGCGTCATGTAAACATTCCGATCCGCAGCCAAAAGCTTCGTCACGAAATGCTTCATGCTGGTCTTTCCGTAACTTCCGGTGATCCCGATCACGGTTAGCGCGGGCATACCGGCTACGATCGATTTCGCCTCGTCGATGAACTTACGATTGATTCGTTTCTCCATCGGGCGGTTGATGAAATTCGCCGCGATCATGACGAAAGGCGTCATAAGCAGACAGCAAAATGTCGGGAAGAAGAAGTCCCGTCCCGTTCCGTTTATGATGTCAAGGATCTGCCACGTAAAGAAGATCGCGTAGATGATACAGATCGTGATCATCAGACGCTTCACACGCTTCGTAACGGCAAAATCTTTTTTCGCCATCCCTTTGCGGGGACGGTTTCCGGAAAATGTCATCCACAGCAGGATCGCCGCGGGAACGGCGCCGTACCAATGCTCTCCGAACAAAAGCAGGATCGGTATGGACAGGATCACACCCATGGAACGCCCTAACAGGCTGTTGTAATTATGTTTCATCCAGCGCAGCTGCTCGTCAGCCGCGTAGGAGTTCAACTGAAACATATGCATATAATACAGCATCAGCCCGATAAATGCAAGAGTACTGAATGCTGTAATGATCCCCTGATATATTGTGATCATCATGGTTTTTTACGCTCCTTTGTGACACCCCGTCACACGGGTGATCCGAAATGTCACTCGTTCAAAAATGCTTCCATGGCCCCGAGGACCTGTCCCGGTGAATCAATGTAGGAAAAATGTCCTCCCGGCACGAGTACGATATCACTGTTCGCGATGAGTTCCTTCATGCGGTTCGCGTCTGAGACCGGCGTCGTCGTGTCGTTTTCGCCCCAGATCAGGAGCGTCGGCTGGGTGATGGTCGAAAGTTCCTTCTGCAGGTCTTCACCCACCACGCGTACCAGCGTACCCCGCATCACGGGCGATGCGGCGTTGTAGTCCGCCGAACCGCGGCGCTTTCGCATATGGTCCATATAATCCGGGTACAGGAACTTCATGACCGGACACTTGAAGATGAATTTCGCGATCTTATAGGTCGCGGTTTTATATCGAGCCTTCAGTTTCTTCTTCGGTTTAATGCCCGCGGAGTCCATCAGGATGATCTTCGTAAAGCGAACCGGCGAAGCACCCTCCGCCCCCGCCTTCTGACGGGCTGCGAGTTTCGCGATCACGCGGCCGCCGAACGAATGGCCAATGAGCGCAGTCTGTGTAAGATGCATCTCGTTTAAGAACTCCGTCACCAGATCGGTGTAGTCGTCCACACACCATGGCTCGGGCGGTTCGTCGCTCTTACCCATGCCCGGAAAGTCCAGAGCATATACCGTATGCGACTGCGACAGGCGCGCGATCACTCCCGGATACATATCAAGGGAAGCCCCCCAGCCATGCAGCAGGCAAACGGGGCTCCCCTCTCCGGTGATCGTATAATGGATCTTCAGGTTCTTTAGATGTGTTTCCACAATGTCTCCTTAAAATATCAGAAAAACTTGATAGGACGCTTCCGGCGTTGCAGGTCGCTGCGTGACCTGTAACTAGAACATCGGAGCTAATAGTCTCAGTACGCTTTGTTTGAAGTTTTTGTAGCCGGGGTGCTTTTTGGCTGCGTCGAGTGTGATCTCTTCGCAGATCGGGAACATGTTTTCGAAATCCTGACGGATGTCCTTTATCGCCTCGCAGCGATACAAGTAGGTCGCGCACTCAAAGTGCAGGTACAGGCTTCGGAAATCCATGTTGATGGTTCCGACCACTGCGATCTCATCATCGCAAAGGTACTGCTTTGCATGGATGAAACCGGGTGTATACTGGAAAATACGTACGCCCGCATGGATCAGGCGCTCGTAATACGACTGTGTCAGAAGAAAAATACTCTTCTTATCCGGGATACCCGGCGTGATGATACGAACATCGATCCCACGTTTCGCCGCCATGCAGAGTTCGCGGTTCATTTCCTCACTGATGATCAGGTACGGTGTCGTGATATACACATGATGCTTCGCCGTCTTAAGGATATTCATGTAAATGTTTTCGCCGAGCGGCTCGTGGTCGATCGGCGTATCGGAGTACGGCTGGACATAGGTGTCCTTCTCCTTCGCCTCGTATGCGTACGGCACCAGGTAGTGCGCCACGGACAGGTCGGTTTGCTTGATGAAATTCCACATTTCCAGGAACATCAGGGTGTGGTTGCGGACTGCATCTCCCTCCAGTCGGATTCCGCTGTCCTTCCAATGTCCATAAGGTGACTCAAGGTTGAAGTATTCGTCCGCCAGATTAAAGCCGCCGGAGAAACTGATCTCGTTATCGATGACCATGATCTTACGGTGATCGCGGTGGTTCATAAATACATAGATAAACGGAATGAACGGGTTGAAGATACGGCACTGGATGCCATAACGGTTCATTCGTTTCGCGAAATCCTTGTCGATGAATTTCAGGCTTCCGAAATCATCGTAGATCACCCGGACTTCAACGCCTTGCTTCACCTTGCTGATCAGGATCTCCTCGATCGTCTTCCAGACCTTCGCGTTCTGGATGGTGAAGTACTCGAGGAAAATAAATTTCTTAGCGCCACGAAGCGCCGTAAACATATCCTCCAGGGCTTCCTCCGCCGGGGAGTAGAACTTCACATCGGTATTCTGATAGGAAGGATAGGCTCCATACTGGTCAATGTAATTCATCTGCCGGTGCACATATCCGGTCAGATTGTCATCCGGCGGCAGGCAGCTCTCAAATTCCGCCAACCGGTTTAAGTACTCCACTTCTACTTTTACATAGTGTTTTTTTGTCTTGCGGTTAATGCTGGTTCGTCCAAACATCGCAAACAAACTAAGCCCAAATACGGGGACCGCCAAAATGACGAAGACCCATACCAGACGATAGGCGATATTATCCCATTTTACTGTGATTCGCAGAGCGATCAATATAGCCAGTATATCCAGCAGCAACGAGAAGTAAAAATAGTTGCCCGCCAGCAGCCCCGTCGCCCAGATCATAAGCAGGATCTGCAGCAACAAACTGAAACTGGTATAAAATGCTCTACCAAATATGACCTTCAGTACTTTTTTCATTGCCTGACCAAAATCCTTTCGGGGCTTGTAGATCCATGCCCCCTTAGCGCACACCACGCCAGTCTTATTCTATCAAAAAATCGGGAAAATGGCAAGCGTAGAGACATCAGTTACTCTTCTTGCATGAATTGAACGGCATTCGTGATATCGCCATTCCAAAAATCACTCGCTGGAACATAGCCTGCGGCCATGACTCCGTTTTTATTGAGTATACCATAGCAACTCTCTCCGATGATAACTCTCGGCAAAAAAGCATCATACGAAACCGGTGTTTTAATTCTTTTTAAGACTTCGCCCGTTTTTTCATCGATCTGCATATAATCGCCCGAAGCCTTGTTGCTGCAACATACCAGATGATCATCACTTCGAACCAGCGCTTGTATTCCGAAATCCAGTTGACGAAATCTCTCTCCGTCATAGCGATACAATCCGGATGTGTTTTCATCTTCACTCAGCGCGAAAAAGCCCTTGCAAAAAACAATGTTACCTTCCTCCACATGCTTATGTTTTAAACTCGCTGTGAGCTCCCCTGTCGAAATGGTGTAATCATAAACATCAACCCATCTCCGTTTATTTAATTCCTCCCGATACTCCTCTGGAGATAGTCCCTTCAACTCTTCCGGAATAGTCCGTCCATATGTCTCTCCAAACATATCCATATACGGGATATCAGAATACCAATAAGCAAAATACATGTGATCTCCCCGAACATCTGTTTGTGACAAATAAGAATTGTAGTCCTCAGCGCTAAAAACCTCCGAACGGATTCCGTTATTCAGATCGATCTGAATGATTCCCCTGGTATCTTTATCTTTCATTTCCCCGACGATCCATGAAGACTCGCCGTTCTTCTCATCCTTCACTTCAATCATTTCATATGGAAGATCAAATATCACAAAAAGTGAATCCTTTGAGTAGAAGATATCGTGTGCGTTATTATAATTCAGATAAGGGGGTAATGCTCCGACAACCCGCTGATTCATCCCCTGAAGATCCGATTGGATCACTTCTCCGGAATCTTTCATAAAATAACACCGGTCATCCCTCAACATAACCGTGGAATCCGATAGTTCATAAGCGATGCACCCTGCCTCCAGCACCTCGCCGGTAATACTTCTTTTTCCTCGATTATGCTCACATCCGGGATCAAAACAGTATACATGATCCTCTTTAGTTTTTACATCAAATATCTGTAGCCTGCCATGATTGCTGTAGTGCAAGGCATAGTCCTCAGTATAAAACGAACAATTAAAAGAATCACTTACAAAGGTGCGTCCACTAGAATTATCAACATCCTCTTTCGTAGTTTTTGCCTGCGAAGAGTCTTCCTCAATGGTTATTATCGAACTCCCATCATCAACTGTTGTTTGAACGACTTCGTTTGTCCTGCAGGATGTCAGAATCAAACTCAGTCCGAACACTGATGTCATTTGTTTTATTCGTTTAAAATCCTTCATTTTTACCCCTTATGCATCAACCGCTCTGCCGGCAAACCCTCGCAGAGCGGTTGATCGTTTTATTCACCTTTTCTTTCAAACCAGCAATCTAACTGTTCGTTGATCACATCAAAAATATCTCCGTAGTCCTTTGGTTCCGCAAAAAAGTCTTCCAGTAACTCCAGATAATTCGAATTAAGCACCGTCTTTCCGTCGGATCCTGTGATATACATTGAATTAACGATCCCAAATAAATCATCGCTGTATTGATGAATAGTTTCCCTTTGACGCATAGACAAATCAGGAATAAATCCGGTGATCGAACTGGGCTCCCTGGTATTATAATACTCCGTCAACTTCTGCCATTTTTGCGCATCCCCTGAAATCCAACTAAGGCGAGAAGCTATCCCGGGATCCGAGAAACACACACTCAAAACCTTCAGCGCAAGTTCCTTATTCGGAGATGATGCCAATACACCATAAGACGCCGCCATAATTGA
>ONPC01000019.1 GCA_900319565.1 uncultured Eubacteriales bacterium
GAAGACGGCACGCCGGCGGAGGTGTTCAACCATCCGAAGAGCGAGCGCGCCAGAGAGTTTTTCGAGAAAATGAACCGGCTGAAGGAGCCGGAGTTCATCATTTAGTTAAGAGCGGAGGTAGACCCCATGTCGATCACTTTCAAAAAAGAAGCAACGCCTGCAGATCGGGAGGCGCTTCTTATTATATATGGAACGGACAGCTACTACGAGCTCTTTCGCAACAGTTATGTCGTTCGAATTGCATATGAAGACGGGCAGCCGGTCGGTGCTGTCCGCGTGATCAGCGAGGGCGTCGAGACGGCGCTTTTGGTCGACCTCAAAGTGACCGAGGCGGCCGAGCAGCAGGGACAGCGCGCCCGGATCGCGAACGCGCTTCTAAAGGACATCGAGCAGGATCTTATAGAGCGCCGCGTCATGGTCTACGCCGGACGCCGGGACCTCGAGATCCTGGAAGCTGCGGGTTACGGGCGTTGCAAAAACGCGTGGACACGGTTTCGGACCGGAATGGATGAGGGCGATTTCCTCCCGCCCGGCTATCGGTTCGAATACGAATTCCTCGCTGTACAGGAAGCCCCTGCAAAACCGGCGCAGGAGGCATCCTCCGATCGGGAAGGGAAGAAAGAAGGCACTAAGATCATTTACCGCGACGACCTCGGGGGGGCGTCATGGACGGCGGTTAATGAGGTCCTGACGAAGGCGTTCTTCGGACGGCCGCACGATGTTACGAAAACCGAAAAGGCGTTTGCGGCCAGTCGATATACAGTATCCGCGTACGATAGGGAGAAACTGGTCGGCGTGGCCAGAGGCGTCGGAGATGGAGAGAAGTATGACACGATCCTGAATGTCGCAGTAGACCCCGACTATCAGGGCCTCTCCATCGGAAAGACGTTGGTATTAAACCTCCTGCGTCTGGCACGCGAGGAGATCGTTGTGGTCAATACGCATCCGGGTGCAGTGGGATTCTATAACCGGATTCCGCAGCTGCGTCGGAATAAGTATGTATTCGAGAAGCATATCACGCAGGCAGAGACGGCAAAGGGCGGGAACCCGGAGTTTCGTCAGAAAATGTTTACGCCGGCGGGATACCGCTTTCCGGATGAGTATGAAAGTAAATAAATGCATCCTCGGGAAGAACGGCACAGGATGTCGTTCTTCCTAATTATTTGGATGAAATACGATCGCCACATCCGGTGGGATTCGGGCGGTTGTATTTGGTGTGTGGCAAAAGGAACGGGAAGGGTCGGATAGTTTCGTGAAATTTTAGAAATGAATGTATTGACAGGGAAAGGCTTACTTGCTATAATTCAGTTGAACTCAATAGAATTGAGCAAAACCAATTAGGAGGTAAAACGAATGTCGATATATGATTTTGTGATGAAGAGTGCGAAAGGCGAAGAGGTCTCTCTGTCGGAGTTTCAGGGAAAGGTCCTGTTGATCGTGAATACAGCTACCGGCTGCGGGTTTACGCCGCAGTACGAAGGATTGGAGAAATTATATGAATTGTATAAGGATCAGGGCTTCGTGGTACTGGATTTTCCATGCAACCAGTTTGGAAACCAGGCACCGGGAACGGAGGAGGAGATCGTCAGTTTCTGTCAGCGGAAGTACAAGGTATCATTTCCCCAGTTTGCAAAGATCTGCGTGAACGGACCGGACGAAGCGCCGCTATATAAGTTCCTGAAGTCTCAGAAGGGTGGCGTGTTCGGAGATAAGATCAAATGGAATTTTACGAAGTTTCTGGTAGACCGCGAGGGCCATGTCGTAGAGCGCTATGCGTCGACAACGAAGCCGGAGAAGATCGAAGCGAAGATCAAAGAATTGTTATGAGGTTATAAATGATGGAGAAGTATGATGCGCTGCGACTGGACCACCAGCTTTGTTTCCCGCTGTATGCGGCCTCACGTGCCGTGGTAAAGATGTATTTTCCGTATCTGGAGAAGATCGGACTTACCTATACGCAGTATGTGGCCATGATGGTGTTCTGGGAGGAACAGGAAGTGAGCGCGAAACATCTGGGTGAACGTCTGTTCCTGGACAGTGGAACGGTGACACCTCTCCTTAAGAGCCTGGAGGCGAAAGGTCTCGTCGTACGTGCGCGGTCGAAAGAGGACGAACGCGTGCTGATGGCGCGTGTGACCGAGGCAGGAATGGCGCTGCGGGAGCAGGCGGTCACGATCCCGGAAAACGTGGCATCCTGTATGAAACTTCCTGCGAAAGACGCGCAGGAACTGTACCGTATATTATATGAGGTATTGGGTGTGGGTTCGAAGTGACTGCGATCCGGTACAATAACTCCTCGCGTTTATATATAGAATAGAAGGATCCGGCGTTTTTTGCCGGATCCCTTTTTTGTGGTGGGAGGCGAACCAGGCGGCCGGGAAAAAATTCAAAACTTTTTTTGAAAAAGGGTTGACTTTTCGAATGGAACGTGATAGTATATTCCTTGCCCGCTCAAAAGGGCACCTGAAAAAAACTTAAAAAAAGTTTTAAAAAGGTGTTGACAAAACGATTGAGCAGTGGTATTATTTAGAAGTTCGCCGCGAGAGCGACACGGACATTCGCCGTAAGACGGCAACCGATGATGCGAAGGTAGCGAACAGCACCTTGACAATCAAATAGTATACTCCAACCTTGAAAATTCAAAGAGAATTAAAAGATTGAGAACAGCTTAGAAATAAGCAACCTA
>ONPC01000183.1 GCA_900319565.1 uncultured Eubacteriales bacterium
TAGCTCGTAGGGGAATCGAACCCCTGTTTCCGCCGTGAGAGGGCGGCGTCTTAGCCCCTTGACCAACGAGCCATAATAAACAGAAAAATCGAGGCGACGGGATTCGAACCCACGACCTCTGCGTCCCGAACGCAGCGCTCTACCAAGCTGAGCCACACCTCGACGCAAGGGATAGTATACTATAAACCATCCACCCTGTCAAGCACTTTTTTTAAAAACTTGAAACATTATTCTTCGTCGGCACCGCCGCGCTGGAACGGTTCCCGCGGTTCATACCAGATGCGCTCATGTTTCAGCCGCAAGTACTCCTGATAGGCTTTTTCCAGGATCTGCTTCTCGTTGGGATAGGACAGCAAATGAATGGCTTCATGATATTTATAATAGCCCGAATCCTCAAAAAACTCCTTCTGTCTCGGATGGCTGTAGAAGCTTTGACTCTGCATCAGATACCAGTGCACATCCTTATGGATGACCTGATCATGGACGCGAAAAGAATAGGAATATGACCCGATATATCCCATGATGGTGCCTTTGGCTCCGGACTCTTCATACACTTCACGAAGTGCTGTCTCTTCGTGTGTTTCGCCCTCTTCCACGGTTCCCTTCGGGAATACCCAGCCGTCGCTGCGATTTCCGACCTTTTTATACAAAAGCAGTATTTTACCCCGGTATATAACGATTCCGCCGCAACTGACATTCTTTTCCATCTCTAACGCCTCCCAACGTCTGAATTATCGCGGAACGAGCCCCATGCGGCTCATCCCCTTTGGATCTCTCGGGTGTTTCTTTATCTATTCTATCACATACCGCATATATATGTAAAGGGTCCTAAAAAACATGGGGCATATCGCTGCCCCATGTTTTTTACTCTCCCGTGACCCCAAAGCAGGCGTCCAGGACCTTTTTTGCGACTGGAGCCGCTTCCTGTCCGCCGGAGCCCCCGTTTTCTATGAAGACGGATACAGCGATCACGCGGCCGTCCTTCTCACCGAAGCCTGTATAGATCGCATGTGTCGCAGGATTGCCCGAGATGAACTGGGCCGACCCTGTTTTACCACCGCTGAGATAGTCGGTCGTCTTCGCTTCGTAGCCTGTTCCGTCCGAGACCACATAGCACAGGGCTTCTTTGAGGATCGCCGCCTCTGCCTCGCTCATACAGTGCTCGTTCAGAATCTCCGTCCTGTAATTTCGGATGGTCCTTCCGTGTTCATTCAGGATCGCCTTCAGATACCGTGGCTTCACGAGAGCGCCGCCGTTGGCGATCGCAGCCGTGATCATGGCGCTGTGCATCGGGCTGATCTGAACGCCGGCCTGCCCTATACCGGTCAATGCGATCTGCGCAGGCGTCATCTTATCCGTGATCCGCGCCGCAGATACAGCCATGGGCAGCGAAGGTACGTCCGGCATGCTCCCGTCTGCCTCATGTTCTTTAAACAGGCGGCGATTGAAGCCCAGCTGCTCCATGACCTGATTAAAGGTATCGGATGAACTGTGAAGCGCCAGATCGGCAAAAAAGCCGTTGCAGGATTCGGCAAGTGCCTTTTTATAGTCCACAGTCCCATGGCTCTTTCCGTCCGAGCAGTGCAGTTCATAAGGCTCCTGCATCTCATTTTGGATCGAATATACATTGCTGCAGTTATAGGTATACGTCGCATACTGCTTAGGAAAATCGCGCATATATGCAAGCTGGACGAAAGGCTTAAATGAGGATCCCGGCGGATAGAGGCCGGAGACCGCGCGGTTAAAGAAAAAGCTCTCCTGCGCCAGCGCCGCCTCATCGTAATTCGCATAGATCTGCGCCACCTCATTCGGATCGAAATCCGGCAGGGAGACCATGCAGAGCACATCTCCCGTTTTCGCATCCATAGCGACAACGGCGCCCTGCCGTCCGGCCATGGCCTCGTAGGCCGCTTTCTGCGCCTGCGGCACTACAGTCGTAAGGGCTGAATACCCTTTCGGTTTCGTTCCGCTGATCTCGTTTTTGATCTGGTCGACCAGGTGCTCATCAGCCTGGATCAGATAGTAGTCCGCCAGGTTTTCCACTCCGGTCCTGCCCTGCACGATCTGTCCGACGAAGTGTGCATACAGGTTTCCTTCCGGATAGACACGGGCGTCTTTCTTCGTCGTGGCCAGAACGGTCCGGTCAGAAGCCAGGATGTCTCCGCGGACCACACTGTTTTCCTGCGCTTTCAATCGAGCTGAGTTGTAAGAATTATTCAATATCCGGGCGTCGGCGCCGACGATCACATGGATCAAATAGACCGCAAGCAGCAGAAACGCCACACTATGCGTCGCAAATACGGTAACAAAAGCTACGGTGCCGTTCTTTTGTTTGGACGGTTTTGCCTGCTTCTGCCCGCGTTTTTTTGTGTTATTCTTTTTATTCTTCGCCTTTTTCTCAGGCGGAGCCTCATGGACGTCATACTTTTCGTTCAGGTAGGCTTCCATGTTTCTGTCATATTCCTCCGATTCGAAGGCCTCGATAAGCTCAGGATCCTCCTCGCCTTCCAGATCGGCGAGGGTCGCCTGTGTCTCCAGTATCTCCTCCTTCATGTCCCGCAGTTTCATCTCTTCGCGCTCACGTTTCCGTGAAAGGATCGTGATCCCCTGCACAATGGCTAACAGGAAGAACGTGGAAGAGATCGACGAGCCTCCGTAACTGATAAAAGGCAGTGTCACTCCGGTATGCGGGATCATCTTGATCACGCCGCCGATGGTCAGAAAGACCTGAATGCCGTACATCGAAGCCAGGCCGACCGCCATAAGCTTATAAAAACGGTTTCTCATGGTGACGGAAGTCGCCAGAATCGACAAAAGCAGGCACAGGCAGACCAGGATCACACAGATTCCGAAAATGCCTCCCATTTCTTCACACAGTGCCGCAAACGGAAAGTCTTTTTCGACAACCGGGATCTTCGTAGGATTTCCCAGTCCCAGACCGGTTCCCCAAAAGCCGCCGGTCATGATGGAAAACAGCGACTGTGTGATCTGGTAACCGTCTGTATCGATGACCGACCATGGATCCCTCCAGTTGACGATACGCACCTGAACGTGCGAAAACAGTTTGACGATATACCGCGCGAAGCCTCCGGTCGCCCCGCTCTGCGAGACCTTCAGGAAGATCAGGTACACAGGAATCATGACCGCGACCGCACTCAGAAGGATGATCAGTGAGGGCTTCACACTCTTCGTTGCGAAGCACAGCAGGAACAGATAGGCTACAAAAAAGATCACCGCGCAGCCTATATCCTTCGACAGGATCAGAATACCGACATGCGCCAAAACGACTGCCAGCGACCACGCGATCTTCTTCCTCGTGACATTGTGCCGAAGCATCAAGGCCAGAAGCAGGATAAAACTCAGTTTGACAAATTCGGACGGCTGCACATCGATACCGAAGATACGCAGGGACAGACTGGCTCCGTAAACGATGCTGCCGCGGATAAACACCAGACCTACCGCGCCGAGTCCGGCTATGCCCAGGACCAGCGCCAGCACACGGGTAATGCGCATCTTTGAGATGACGTAAGGAATGACCAGAGAAACCAGTGCCGCCAGACAGGCATAGAAAAACTGCTTCTGCGCCTTATCGAACGACAGCCGGGTCAGGATCGCGAGGCCGATGACCATGAGCATCATCATGTGCCCTAACACGGCCAGATTGCTGTCTTTATACAGGAGGCGGTGCAGGACCAAAAACAGCCATAAGAAGCCGACCTGCTCCAGATAGAAAAACAGATACGAGTTATCCTGAACCTGCACCAAAATGGCCATATTCATCAGAAAGTGCAAAACGAAGATCAGGATGTTGTGAAACCAGAACCGGAGTTCCTGCCGGCGCCGGCTCGTTACGGACAGCAATTCAAAGCTGCTGATCGTGTAGATCACCAGCAAAAGGATGCTCAGATATTTACAAAGCTGAACACTCCCCTGAATCATGGTCACAAAACTCCTCTCTTAAAATGCCCCCTGGTAAATGCGTAACCGGTGTCCGTTTTTTTTAAACCGGATGGTTGTTTTTTCGCCGTATCCGTAAGTCCGAAGCGCTGTAACGCTGCATAGGTCTGCGCTGAATCCTCCACGGAAAAATACAGCCTGAGTTCGGACAGTTCGCCTTCCTTTCGATATCTCTCATGCTCTTCATGCATCGAGACCGGAAGGCTGTTATAGATAATATTATAGCAGAACGTGCATACGCACCGCGTCGGAAAGATCATCCCCTTGCGGTCTTTCAGATAGACGACCGGAAGCTTCCTGCATCCGTGTGTGGACTTCTGCAGGCAGTTTGCGGAGACCATCATGGGCACGCGCCCATAGACCATCCAGGCGCTCCCACGAAGACCGCGGTCCTTCATCTGCGCCTCGTTCAGTTCCAGCGGGACCGTATCGCCCGCGCATCCCATGGCCGCCAGTTCCGCCCGTGCCTCCTTCTGAAACGTATACAGGCTGTGATCGGCGTAGACCGGAGCATCGGGAAATGCTTCCCGCGCCCGTACGAAACCTTCCACATTTCGCGCGAGCATACCGTTTCGACAGATCCTTGCGATCTTCTCATTCTTCCACAGTGCATCAACAAAGCGCAGATCCTCCCGCATCATATGCGGCAGTGCCATGCGCAGTTCCTTATGATACGCGGCCGCATCCGTCAAAAGTTCCTCCACGTTTTGCGGCGTGATAAAAAATGGTTCAACATAGACCACGGACAAAACATCCGAGGTGCTTTGGATCACGGCGTCCCACTGCTCTTTTGTTGAGACCACGGCCGCATATTGCGGGAGCCTATTTTTTTCGTGTTCCTTCATGGAAGCCCGGGTCTCCCCGGCTTCTGCATCCTTTAACGCAGGATCACGGTCTCCTTCATGGAGCAGCAAACTGCCCGATTTTTGCTGCGCTTTGGTAGCGCGGTCCTCCGGCTCCGCTTTGAGATAACGGCTCAGAATCGCTTCCTCAAGTTTTTCGAGCACCTGCCGGCGCAGTTCATTGACCGCGCCCATCGGGTAGAACAGATCCGAACCTATCTCGGAGGTTTCCGAAACCGAGATCGCAAACGGATACTCTCCTGCTTTCTTTATGTTTTCAATAATGCGTGCAGCCAGTGTCGGTGTCTTCTGCGCCGGCTCACAAACCGCGCCGCAGGCGGTAACTTCTTCGTCCCCTGCCCGCGCCGTAAGCACAGCGGGCTTACCGACGGCAAAAAGCGCCGTGATCTCAATGGGGCGTTTTGCCTGCTCTTTGATAAAGTGTTCGCGTATATATGCCATCCAAGGTTCGTTCTCGGCGCGAAGCGGAGGCGCCTGCAGCGTGATCATGCTTCGGTCGTTATGCCGGTTCGCATATCCGTCCGTAAAACCGCTGCGGGAAAACAGGTCCGCGAGGCGCTTGCGATCCTCGGGATCCACACGGTAGGCCTCTCTGCCGCCTTCCGCATACAGATCCAGATATTTCCGATAGATCGCCGTGACCCCGGCTACATACTCCGGTTTCTTCATCCGGCCTTCGATCTTATAAGAATATACGCCGGCATCCACATAATCCGGCAACAGGTCAATGGTGCACAGATCCTTCGGGCTCAATACATAGCCGTCCTGCTGGCCGGCAAGTTCCTTTCTGCCCTGCGGATCCTCGCAGACGCGGTAAGCCAGGCGGCAGGGCTGCGCGCACCTTCCGCGGTTGCCGCTGCGGCCGCCCAGCAGGGACGACATCAGGCAGGCGCCGGAATAACAGTAACACAGGGCTCCGTGAATAAAGCATTCCACTTCCATTCCGGGCACTGCGCAGATCTTGCGGATCTCATCGAGAGACATCTCCCGGGCGGGAACCACGCGGGACGCTCCAAGGCTCTGCATGGCCCGCGTTCCGGCCGCTCCGGTGATACCGGCCTGCGTACTGATATGCAAAGAAAGACCCGGAAAATGCTCCCGCAAGTAACGCAGCACTCCCGGATCCTGAACGATCACCCCGTCCAGTCCATGCTCGTAATAAGGGCGCAAAAACGCATTCAGTTCGCGCGTAAGCTCCCTCTGTGTAAGCAATGTATTGACGGTCAAATATAGTTTTTTACCGAGCAGGTGCGCGTAGTCGATGGCTTCGACCATTTGCGCAGTGTCGGGGTTCTCCGCGTATGCGCGCGCCCCGAAGCGCGTGCCGCCCGCATATACTGCATCCGCACCGGCGGAAAATGCCGCTTTCATGGCATCGATCGAGCCGGCGGGTGCCAAAAGTTCCGTTGATCTCATCATAGGCGATAAGCGGCTGTTAATTGTCGCCGGCCAGTTTCTTTTCCAGCTCTTCGATCCTCAGTTTTTTTTCGACCACCTCATGCTTCAGTGCGTAGAGGTCTTTATCCTGACGGATCATGGTCTCCTGCATCTCATGATACTTATCACGCAGTTTAAAATAGTCATCTGCTATGTTCAGCTGGAGCATGACATTCTGCATGTCGGGGCTCTGTCTGAGGAAGCCCGGCTGATCCTTCAGCTCCTGCAGCCGACCGTTGATGTAGGCTGCCACCTTCTGGAGATAGTCCGCCTCTTCGAAACCGGTGAGTGAATAGACCTTGCTGTTAATGATAACGTCAACCGTTCTTTTTTCCATGATATTATCCTTTCGCGCCTTCGTCTCGAAAGATGTTTTTCGATGTGGATTCGGGTCCCGGATCCGGTCGGAAATGCATCGCATCCGTTCCGCAGACCCCTTAACCCTTATATTTTACCATATTTAGTGCTTTTTGTCAATCTCAGGATGGATTTTCCACTAAATATGCGGTCTCAGCGGAATGGGATGCCGCAGCCGCCTCAAGGTTTCGTCAAAAACAGGGCTGCGGCCGAAACCGGCTTACGTTTCCTGCAAATGATCGGGAACCGCAAAACCCATGTGTTCGAATGCACGGCGGGTCGCAACGCGGCCGCGCGGTGTTCGGGTGAGCAGGCCATTCTGGATCAGGTAGGGCTCGTAGACATCTTCCAAAGTACCTACGTCCTCTCCGAGCGCAGCGCCTAAAGTCTCCAGGCCCACAGGACCTCCGTCGAACTTTGAGATCACGCATTCCAGGATACGGCGGTCTTCGACATCCAGACCCAGTTTATCAACATTCAGAAGATCCAGTGCGTGGTTAGCCACCTCGGTGGTGATCCGTCCGTCATATTTGATCTGGGCGAAATCGCGGACACGCTTTAAAAGGCGGTTTGCCAGTCGCGGCGTTCCGCGGGAGCGACGCGCCAGTTCTTCGGCTCCGTCCTCTGACAGCTCACAATCAAACACACGGGCGGAACGCATCAGGATACGCTTCAATTCACTCTGCGTGTAATATTCCATTCGGTGCGTGATGCCGAAACGATCACGCAGCGGCGCGGTCAGAAGGCCGGCGCGCGTCGTGGCCCCGATCAGTGTAAACTTCGGCAGATCCAAACGAATGCTCCGCGCCGAGGGGCCCTTTCCGATCATGATATCGATGGCATAGTCCTCCATCGCGGGATACAGGACTTCTTCGACCTGACGCGGCAGGCGGTGGATCTCATCGACAAAAAGCACGTCGCCCTGTTCCAGCCCGTTCAAAACCGACGCCAGATCCCCTGGCTTCTCGATCGCGGGTCCCGATGTGATCTTCAGTTTCGAATTCATCTCGTTCGCGATCACGCCGGCCAGTGTCGTTTTACCAAGTCCGGGCGGTCCGTACAAAAGCACGTGATCCAACGGATCGTGGCGCTGCTTCGCCGCCTTGATGTAAACGGAAAGCATCTCCTTCAGTTTTTCCTGACCCATATATTCATCCAGCGTACGCGGACGCAGATAGCTTTCGACTTTCTCGTCTTCTTCCGTCACGCCGGTGGTGATGATTCTTTTTCCCATGGTCTACCTCTATCGGATATTCTTCAGCGCTGCCTTCAGCAACGACTGTTCATCTTTCGCGTCATCTCCGGATACAGCACTCACGGCTGCGAGCGCCTGTGAGTTCGAGTACCCCAGGCTGACCAGAGCCAGCATGACGTCGCCGGCCACGCCGGTCAGGCCGCCGGCACCTTCGCCTGCCGCAAATACAGGTGAATCGTTCATGTCGATCATATCTTCGATATTGACCTTATCCGACAGTTCCAGGATGATCTTCTGTGCCGTCTTCGCTCCGATGCCCGGGGATTTCGCTATGCCCTTTGCGTCATTGGCCACGATAGCCATACGCAGCTGCTCCGGCGTCATGGCGCCCAGGATCGACAGCGCTCCCTTCGGGCCGATTCCACTGACATTGATCAGCAGTTTAAATAACTCCAGATCCTTCTTCGAGGAAAAACCGTAGAGCTGCATCGCGTCCTCGCGCACATGCAGGTAGGTGTGTATCTTTACACGGGAACCGACCTGGGGCAATGCTCCGATCAGCGATACCGGAACGCCGATAAAATAGCCGACGCCTCCGCAGCTGACGACGATCCCGTCCGCGTTTTTCTCCGCTAACTCTCCCTCGATAAATGCGATCATAACGATACCTCCCGTATGGAGCCGAAGGCTCCGGATAAACAGGTTCAAACCCTTAGTAATTTTACCATAGGTCGACCGGAATATGCAAGTCATAAAAGAAAAGCCTCGGTTTACAAAGCTTTCGTTTGAAACTTTGCTTCATCTGTGCTAGAATGGTTTCATCGCAGTCGGTTATCCATGGCAAACCGGCCTTTATTCCTGGATCCGGCTGCTTTGCACGCATTTGTTTTTAAACTTACGAGGACTGTTTCATGAAATATATCAGCCGGCCGTTGTCGCAGGATCCTGCGCTGACGGCCATGTTTCCGGATACGGATCCGGGCACCTTTTTTCTGGATATCGAGACGACGGGGCTGCGCGCGGACGAAAGCTATCTGTACCTGATCGGAGCCGCAGACTGCTCCGTCGGCGCAGACGGCACCGCTGTGTGGACGTACCACGCCTGGTTCGGACGGGAAATGCTCGACGAGCAAAAGATCTTGCGGGAATTTTTGCGTTTTGCCGGCGAACACGATACCTGTGTGACATTTTCCGGAAAGCGGTTCGACATCACCTACCTGAACCGCTGCATGCAGGAATACTACTTAGACAGCGCCTCTTTCGACCATCTGATCTTTCAGGATTATCTGTCGATGCTGCGCCCCATACAAAACCTGCTCTCGGTCTCCCGCTCCCGCCTGAGCGTCTGGGAGGAACGGACCGGAAGGGACCGCGAGGATTCCGGATGTTTTCTGTCCGGCGCCGAAATGTCGGCGTTGTTCCAGAATGCGCCGAAGCCCTTCCCGGACGAGATCATGGAAGCGCTTCTTTTACACAATCGCTGCGACCTGCAGAGTCTGGTACTTCTGAAGCGGCTGCTCGCTTACCCGGCCCTGGCTGATCAGGCCCTGACATTTACCGAAAAGAGGAATGCCGACGGTGCGACCTTAAGCGCCGTGCTCCCCGAAGCGATGCCGCTTCCGGTCTATCGTTTCAGCGGGGATTACGAGTGTAAGATCGAGGGGTGCTGCGTTACGATCACGGTCTTTGAAAGCACCGATGCATGCCGGCTGTACTTCCCTGACTTTCGGAATTACTATGTCGTGGCCGGTGAAAACGGCGTGATCCATAAAGATCTCGCCGCCCTGCTCCCGAAAGAAATGTGCAAAAAAGCAACGCCCGAAACCTGCTATCAAACAGTTTCCGGACGTTTCCTTCCCATGCCTCTGCCCGCGACCGAAAGCATACGAACTGCGACGGACGGTGAGGCTTCCCTGACCGTACTAAAACGAAGCTTCGATGCTGCATGCGGCTACGTGCGCGCAGAAGACGCATATTCCGACCTTTCCGCCTATGGGCGTGAATTCTTACGCTGTATTCTTTCAAGCGCGGAATAAGGCCTGTAGATCACTATTTCGCATAAACCATTCGTTCGGGGTGGTCTTCGATCCCGGTCAGTACCTCCTCTAAGTAACGTTTGGACCAAAAGCGAGCCATGGGCAGGTTCATGTCCAGATAGTTTCCGCAGTCCCGCGGAGCCTGTCCGGGCACATCGCCCTCGAACGTCGACATAAACGTATACATTTCCCGAAGAAGCGGCGCGATCTGCGCCGGCGTTTCCTCCCCGGCTAAAACCAGATAAAAACCTGTTCTGCATCCCATCGGTCCGAAATAAATGACCCGGGATGCATATTCTTTATGGTTGCGAAGGAACGTCGCGCCGAGGTGCTCCATGCAGTGGACCTCTGCCGTGTTCATGACCGGCTCAAAATTCGGCCGTGTCATGCGCAGATCATAAGTGGTAATGATCTCCTGCCCTACACGGTCCATGCGGGACACATACACGCCCGGGATCAATGTCAGGTGGTTCACTTCAAAACTGGGTATTTTTTTCATTATGACTCCTTCCGTTCCTCCGAAGCTTCTTCGGCGGACATTCTTTCTTTGATCGCGCTGTTCATCTCACGGCGCCGGTATTTCGGCTGCAGGTATTTGGTAGCCAGCAGCACGAGCAGGTAAGCGACCACGATCTGCAGCATCAGACTCATGATGAGCCAGTGGCGGACGATCGGTGTTTCTGCCGCCATGTTCGTAGAGTTCTCCAGATATGATATAAAGGAACTTTCCGCGCCGAAACGCACCTTCAGCAGACATACGATCGACAACAGCGGGTTTAACAGCAGGGCCAATGTATGCAGGAAAGACGCAGAACGGCTCCCGCCCGGTCCGACGACATCCGGAATAAGACGCGCGATCACGAGTGGCAGGATACACATGCCCAAAAGCACGATATAGGTGCACAGAGTCGCCGGGACAGAACGTTTGATCCAGGCCGAAAAAAGCAGTCCGATACTGCCGATGAAGAACGAAACGACCAGCATGACTCCAAAACTGGCAAACATATCGAACAGGGAAAAACTGCCGAATACATAGACCAGAGACAGGATCGGCAGGGTCGATATCAGGATCATCAGGATGGTCTTCATCATGGCCATAAGTTTTCCGAATACGATGGTCTTCGGCGACAACTGCGTCGTCAACATCAGATCCAGTGTCTGGTGCTCCCGCTCGCCAGCGATCATGCTGCCCGTAAGCGTCGGGATTATAAAAAACAAAAGGCCGAATTCCAGCAGGACTAACAGACAGTACAGCAGTCGTATGGAATTGTAAGCAAGTTCCCCGGCCGTCATGGAGCGGGCGGCGTCCTCACGGAAAAACAGCTCCAAAAACAGTCGTTCCAGCGGTTCCGCCTCTTCGAAAAACGCCAGGAAGATAAAGCCCGTGAGTGCCAGGACCAAATTAAATCCGATGATGCTCAGGATCAGTTTCGGCGAGCGCATGTTCGCACGCACTTCCCTCTTAAGAACGGGATTTTTCTGCATCAAACATCGCCTCCCGTCTTACGTTTTATAAATGCCTCGAAGTTCTCTTCCTCTCGCAGGAAGGAAACCACGGGGACACCCTCCCCGACCAGCGCAGACAGGATCTTCTCCTCGGCTTTGGTGGTATTGTCCGCGATCACGCGCAAACGGTTTTTATCCACAGTAACGGCGTGCACCATATCCAGGCTGTCCAAAACCGCGATGGCCCGCTCTGTCATGTCCGAAACACGGATCATTAACGGCCGGTTCATACGCGACTGCTGCAGGAAGTGTTCCATACTGCCCTGCTCCTTCATGGTCCCTCCCGCCATGATCCCCAGGTCGGTACAGAATTCGGCCAGCTCCGTGATCATATGGGAACTGATGAGGATCGTGGTCCCCTGTGCGGACAGGTCGCGGATCATGTCGCGAAGTTCAAATCGGTTCTTCAGATCGATGCCCTTCATCGGGTCATCCAGGATCAGCAGACGCGGATAGTTCAGCATGGCACGGGCAATGCACAAACGCTGCTTCATGCTGGCCGAAAGGTAATCGACGTAGAGCCCTTCCTTTCCGCTCAGGCCCACCATCTCGAGGGCGTTGCTGATGCGACGCCGCGCCAGATATCCCTCCAGCCCGGAGGCCTCCGCAAAAAAGGTCATATATTCCTGCACCAGCAGGTTTTCATAGAGTCCGAACGCATCGGGCACATATCCGATGTAGTGATAGATCTCGCTCGGATGCTCGGAAGCATCCATTCCGCAGATCGAGATCGATCCCGAATCCGCTTTCTCCAGTCCTACGACGATGCGAAGCGCCGTCGATTTTCCGGAACCGTTCTCTCCGACCATTCCGAAAACATGACCGGCTTCCACGGAAAATGACAGATCGGTGAGCGCATGAAAGCTTCCGAAGCGTTTATTCAGTTTTTCGACCCGTAAAACAGGCTCAATGGCTTCCGGCACGATCAGCGCCTCCTCTCTCTTATTTTTCGGTGATACGGATGCGGATATACGAGGATTTGATCATTTCCCGCTCACGTGTAACGATCGCGGTATCCTCGCCCTCCCCGCTGAATACTTCGATCAAATAAGTTCCCTGATCGAAGCGATATTGATGCGCCTTCAGATGAGATGCCAGCATGGAGACCGTACTGCTTTCGCACTTTGCATCCGGATCTGCACGCAGGATAAATGCCTGCAGGTTCTCATCGAAATTCTTCAGATCATCTGCAAACAGCGAACGATCCGCCCCCTTCGGGACGCCATCCGTCAGTTCTAACGTGAAGTCCGGTGTTTCATTCTGCACATCCGGCAGATCGGTCAGCTCATTTGACAGGAAACGGAACAGACCGGACTGCCTTTTGCCGACGACCACATTTAAGTCGTTCTCCGAGTTGTAACTCTCCATCGAATACGCGGATAAATCCGGTTTGTGATCCCAGTTCACCGTTCCCTCGGACTCCGGATTGCCGGAAGTCAGCAGACGGAATGCATCCTCTCCGCGCAAATGGAACGATGCCTTTTTATCATATAAGGTCTGCAGGGCCAGATAGTGCTGCACGGTCTTCATGTCTCCGTAGGACTCCTCGATGGATAAAAGCGAACTGTACGGAAGACTCATACGGGATTTTGCGCCCATAACATAGATCAGTACGGCAAATGCGACCGCCAGAAGGACCACCGTTCCCTGCAGGTAGTAATGCTTACGAATACGGCGCAACAGCAGATAACCTGCAGGAAGCGCCAGGAAAATATAGATCAGAAGGATCCAGATATAGCGGCGGAACGAAGGAAAACCGAAACGCCATGCCGGAAGCTGTTCAAAGATCTCCTCCTGATAATCGGAGACCTCTTTCATATCCAATACCCGTTCCGAAATGCGGACCGGCAGATTATACAGGGCCGACTGAAGCATGCTGCGGACCTGATTGTTGAAGAAGACATAACCGGAAAAATAATCGTAATCAAACGTATAGACGATGCCGTCCCCGATCAGAAAGTATTTGCCGGCGATCTTCGAATAATTCGTGAAGTCACGCTGTTTTACGGTGTCCAAAAGCAGCTGCTCCAGACGTTGCTGCCGGTTTCGGTCCACCACGCCGCCCACCACGAGGATACCTCCGTTGGAGGCCCAGTTGATCAGGTTGCGGATCACCTCCGGAGAATAGACATCCAGGTAATCATCGGACAGATATAAAATGTCATAGCAAAGCAGCGAACGAATGTCGGCGGTAACGGACTGCGGATCTACCAGATACGGCTGAACGTCGCAAAGCAGGCTCTCGCGGTTCTGATCCGGGATCTCAAAACGGGAGGCTGCAGAGAGCGGTGCCTGTCCCACCAGTCCCAGGACCAGTTCACTGCGTGTCGCACCGCGCAGAGATACCGAAAACGAATAGAACCGGGAGTAAAGGATCTCACCGCTGTCCGACCGGAATTGCAGCAGGATACGCATATTCGGGCCAATATGAACCGGAAACGCAAATAAGGCCGTGTGCGACTGCCCGGCCGTAATATCCATATGTTCCGAATACAAAAGATAGCTCTCCGCGACCGAACAGACCGTAAGGTCCACCCATCCGGAATAGTTTTCGCCGTAACTGGCTGCAGTGATCTTCACCGGAAGATACGATCCCTCGTACATCTCGCGAACCGAAGAGAAATCCACACGGAATTCCAGGTCGTTATTTGTATCAGCCGCATGGGCAACGTCCGCTCGAAGTATGGCGGAGATCATAAACATCGTCAGAAGCACAATGGAACCGACCACTGCCCGCTTCCTGAAGGCGCACCCGATCCGGCTCTTAAGCTTCCTCCGTCGACAAATCTCCGAGTTCGTCATTGTGTTCTCCCTGGAAGAACAGTTGTTCTTCCTCCGTAATATGCAGGCGAAGCCGCACGGTAAATGTCGTTCCGTTTTCCAGATCGCTGCTTACCTCGATGCTGCCGCCGTGCAGATCCACGATCGTCTTAACGATCGCCAGTCCGAGACCGGTACCTCCGGTCGTCGTAGCGCGGGATTGCTCCACGCGATAGAATTTATCAAAAATATACGGAAGTTCCTTCTCCGGAATGATATGTCCGAAATTCGTTACGGCAACTGTGACATATTCGCCGCCGCTGTAACGGACATCCACCCTGAGCTGTTTTCCGTCCGCGCCGTATTTGGTCGCGTTATTGATCAGGTTTTCAAACAGACGCGCGATCAGATCGCCGTCCGCATCGATGATCAGCGAACTGACGTCGCTGTGGAACAGGCACTCGAGTTTTTTATCCTCAAATACCGGATAAAACTCGTCGATCATCTGCTCCATCAATTTAGCTATATCGATCTTCGACAGATGGACCGCCATGCGTCCGTAGCTCATCTTCGTCAGACCGAACAGTTCCTCGATGAGCTGCTGCAGGCGCTTCGCTTTATCGCGGGCAATGCGTGTATATTGCAGCCTCACATCGTCCTCGAGCTTCTTCTGATCCGCGCAAAGCAGTTCCAGATAACCTAGGATCGACGTGAGCGGCGTCCGAAGATCGTGTGCCACGTTCGTGATCAGTTCGTTTTTGCTCTTCTCGGAAGCGCGTTCCCGTTCGATCAGCATGCGCAGATCTTCGGTAAGCGCATTAAGGGATGCCGCCATGTAGGACAGTTCGTCGTCGCCGAGCACGGGGACCTTCACCGAAAGGTCACCTCCCGAGATCCGCTTCATGGCGTTCGCAATATCTTTGACATAGGCGCTTTGATTGTACTGAAACAGAAAAAAGATCAGCACAAACACACCGATGCCGACTGCCGTGATCAGCCCCATCGCGATCTGTGAAACATTGGACGGATTGATCAGACCGTCTTTTCCTCCGATCCACATCAAGCCATCCGAGATCGCCCCCATGTTATAAATGA